>NZ_RZTB01000008.1:0-29611 GCF_003997735.1 Mesorhizobium sp. M7A.F.Ca.MR.148.00.0.0
AAAAACCCGCCACAGCGGCGGGTCGTTGGCGCAAATCAGCACCATGGGCAAAAATGTAGCATAGCTGCACTCACCGGTCAAGGAAATAATTCCTATACGCGCCTCACCTGGGGACCCGCCGCCTGGGGCTTTGACCGAACCGGCAAAAATGCTACGAGCCCGGCAGCGAATTTCCGGGACACTAACTGACATGGATGCAAGGCAGTTGAAGGTCGAAGCCGCGCGGGCAGCACTCGCCCATGTGAGCGACGGCATGCGGCTCGGCATCGGCACCGGCACCACGGCCGAAGAGTTCGTGCGGCTGCTTGCCGAAAAGGTCGCCACCGGCATGACCGTCATTGGCGTGCCGACTTCGGAGCGCACCGCGTTGCTGTGCCGCGAGCTTGGCGTGCCGCTGTCGACGCTGGAGGAAACGCCAGAGCTCGACCTCACCGTCGACGGCGCCGACGAAGTCGACCCGGAACTGACCCTGGTCAAGGGCGGCGGCGGCGCGCTGCTGCGCGAGAAGATCGTCGCCGCGGCGTCCCAGCGCATGATCGTCATCGCCGACCGCTCCAAGATGGTCGAGACGCTCGGCCGTTTTCCGCTGCCGATCGAAGTCAATCCGTTCGGCCTGCGCGCCACTGAAATCGCGGTTGCCGCAGCGGCTGAAAAGCTCGGTCTTTCCGGGCCGGTCACATTGAGGATGACGGGCGGCCAGGCTTTTGTTACAGACGGCGGCCATTTTATCCTCGATGCATCTTTTGGCCGCATTCCGGATACAAGAGCGCTTTCGAATGCTCTGCACGCCATTCCGGGCGTGGTCGAGCATGGTCTTTTCATCGGGCTGGCTTCAGCGGCCATCATCGCCGGCGGCGACGGTATCCAAACCGTCCATGCCGCCCGAAAACCAGGGAGTTCTACCGATCATGACGTTGCATAACCGGGTTCGCAGCCTTTCCGTCCTTCTGGCGGCGTCGGCCGTTTTCGCCTTCTCTTCGCCGGCGTTTTCGCAGGATGTCACGGAATCGCACCTGAAGGCCGCCCGCGCGGCGGTCGCTGCGATCCACGCGACCGACCCGTTCGACAACATCCTGCCGCAGGCAGCCGCGGCGCTCGAATCGCAGCTGATCCAGAAGAACCCGGACATGCAGGAACTGATCGGCAAGACGATCAGCGAGAAGGCGCTGGCGCTGGCCTCGCGCCGCGCCGATCTCGAGAAGGAAGCCGCACTCGCCTACGCAAAAGTGTTCTCCGAAAAGGAACTGACCGACATCGCCGCCTTCTACAATTCCGATTCGGGCAAGAAGCTGCTCGATAGCGGCCCGACGGTGACCCGCGAACTGGTCAAGGCAGCCGACATCTGGCAGAACGGCCTGGGCCGCGATCTCGCCCAGCAGGTCGGCGAAACGCTGGCCGCAGCCGCCAAGGCAAAGGCGCAGGCTGCACCTGCCGCGCCCGCCGCCGGAGCCGCCGCTCCGGCCGATGGCGCAGCGCCCGCCGATGGCGCGGCCCCCGCGGACAACAACTGAGCCGCATTTTCAAATGGCCTTGCGGCCTCCCGCGAAAGCCCGGCCTGTCCGGGCTTTTCTTTTGACGTTTTGCGGCCTACCTGTCTGACACATTTCTGAAGCCTGGGAGCCGCGTCATGGCTGGTTACGACTACGATCTTTTCGTCATCGGCGGCGGTTCGGGCGGGGTGAGGGCGGCGCGTGTCGCCGCGGCTCTCGGCAAGCGTGTCGGCATCGCCGAGGAATATCGCTATGGCGGCACCTGCGTCATCCGCGGCTGCGTGCCGAAAAAGCTCTATGTCTATGCCTCGCAATTTCCCGAGCATTTTGCCGACGCCGCCGGCTATGGCTGGACGGTGCCGGAAGCCAGTTTCGACTGGCAGACACTGGTCGCCAACAAGGATCGCGAGATCAGCCGGCTGGAGGCCATCTACGTCAGGAACGTCGAGGGCGCCGGCGGCGAGACCTTCCACTCGCGCGCCATGATCGTCGATCCGCATGTCGTGCATCTTCTGGGCGAGGATCGCACCGTCACAGCAGACCAGATCCTGATCGCCACCGGCGGCCGACCCGCGGCGCATCCGGCGCTGCCCGGCCATGAACATTGCATCTTTTCCAACGAGGCTTTCGACCTCAAGGAATTGCCCAAGGCGATCATGATCGAGGGCGGCGGTTATATCGCCGTCGAGTTCGCCAACATCTTTCACGGTCTCGGCGTCGACACCACGCTGGTCTATCGCGGCAAGGAGATCCTCAGCCGGTTCGACATGGACCTGCGGCGCATGCTGCACGAGACGATGGAGAAGAAGGGGATAAGGATCCTCTGCCATTCCGTGTCCGAATGGATCCGCAAGCGGCCGGACGGCCGGCTCGACGCGCTCGTCAGCGGCGGCGAGGTGCTGACCGTCGACCAGGTGATGCTGGCTATCGGCCGCATTCCCAACACCGAGAATATGGGCCTGGAAGGCATCGGACTGGAGATGACCAAGACTGGCGCCATCGCCGTCGACCAATATTCCCGCACCAACGTCGACAACGTCTGGGCGATCGGCGACGTCACCAACCGCGTGCAACTGACGCCGGTGGCGATCCATGAGGCGATGTGCTTCATCGAAACCGCCTTCAAGGGAAATCCGACCGCGCCCGATCACGAGACGATCGCGACCGCTGTCTTTTCACAGCCGGAGATCGGCACTGTCGGATTGTCGGAGGACGACGCCGTCAAGCGCTTCCCCGACATCGAGATCTACCGCGCGACATTCCGGCCGATGCGGCACACCCTGTCCGGGCGCGACGAGAAGATGCTGATAAAGCTGGTGGTCGATGGCGCGTCGAAAAAAGTGCTTGGCGCCCACATATTGGGGCCGGACGCCGGCGAGATGGCGCAGCTGCTCGGCATCCCGCTGAAGGCCGGCCTCACCAAGGACGATTTCGACCGTACGATGGCCGTGCATCCGACAGCGGCGGAAGAACTGGTCACCATGTACAAGCCGACCTATCGCGTGAAGGACGGCGTGCGCGTCGATTGACGGCAAATCCGGGTTGAGGAACTCCGCCGCGGCAAGGTCATGCCACGGCGGAGATAGTCGCTACAGCAGCGTGCCGCGCAGGATCACAAGCGCCACCGAAAAATAGATCACCAGCCCGGTGACATCGACCAACGTGGCGACGAACGGCGCCGATGCGCTGGCAGGGTCGAAGCCGATACGTTTCAAGGCGAACGGCAGCATCGACCCCGACAGCGAACCGAAGGTGACGATGCCGACCAGTGCAGCACCCACCGTGGTGGCAATCAGCGGCCAGTGCGGGCCATAATCGTAGAAGCCCATATATTGCCACAGCGCAATGCGGCAGACGCCGACCACGCCGAGCATGGCGCCCAGCACCAAGCCGGTGGGCAGCTCGCGCAGCGCCACCCGCCACCAGTCGCCAAGACCGATCTCGCGCAGCGCCAGCGCCCGGATGACCAGCGAGGTCGCCTGCGAGCCGGAATTGCCGCCGGAGCTCATGATCAGCGGGATGAACAGCGTCAGTACGATCGCCTTCTCCAGCTCGCCCTCATAGCTCTGCATGGCGTTGGCCGTCAGCATCTCCGAGATGAACAGCGCGCACAGCCAGCCGCCGCGTTTCCTGATCATGGCGAGGAAGCTCATCTTCATGTACGGCTCGTCCAGCGCCTCCATGCCGCCGAAACGGTGCGCGTCCTCGGTCGTCTCCGCGACCATCGTGTCGATGATGTCGTCGATGGTGACGATGCCGAGGATCTTGCCATGGTCGACGACCGGAACGGCGAGCAGATCGTATTTGGAAATCGTCTGCGCCAGGGTTTCGCGATCGGTCAGCGGGCCGACCGTCACCGGAAGGTGATCCGGCGCCACCGTCATGATCGGATCGTCAGGCTCACCGGTGATCAGCCGGCGCAGGCCCGTCGAGCGCACGAGCAGGTGCGTCTGCGGATCGACGATATAGATCGCGTAGACGGTCTCGCGCGCCCGCTCCACCTTGCGGATGTAGTCGAGCGTTTGCCCGACGGTCCAGTCCGAGGGCACGCTGACGAACTCCGTCGTCATGATCGATGCGGCACTGCCTTCGGGGTAGCCGAGGATGGAGAGCAGGGTTGCGCGCAGCGGCGGCGCAAGTCCGCCAAGCAGCTCGGAACGCGCCGGCTCGTCGAGCTCGCGCAAAATGTCGGCGGCCCGGTCGACCGACATGGCGGTGAGCAGCTTGCCCGCCTTGGCGCGCGGCAGCGCCTCCATGAGTTCGGACGCGCCGTCGAGTTCCGGCTGGTCGAAGATCTCGACCAGACGTTCGAACGTCACTTCACAGAGCAGTTCCGTCGCGGTCTCTCGAGGCTCCCTGTTCAGGGCCTCGACAATGTCGGCGACGTGATCGTTGGCTAGGATACGGGCAATCGCGACGGCTTCGTCGCTTGCCACTGTGGTAAATTCGTTCATGGCTCACTCCTTGCCGTCCGGCAGGACATGAACCATGTGAGGTCACGTCAGGGCGGACGGCTGTTGCGTTCGACTGTGACTGTCGCCAGGCATGGCGCGGTGACCTTTCCGCTTGCGGGTTCGCGTTTTTACTATCTGCAAGCGGGCGCAACATAGGAGCGCGCCTTGCCGTGTCAATCGCGGTGAGGAGGGAAAATGCCGACGAGCGGCCAAGATCGCGAGACTGTGATCGCCGGCCGCCGTTCGCCTCGGCAGACCGGGGTGGAATAACCGTTATTTTTGCTTCAGCCGGCGCGAGAAACGCAGCCACTTGTCTTCGACCGGCCTTGGGACCGGCCTGGGCTGCACCAGAATAGTGGTGAGCTCGGCGGGCAGGGTCGGAACCAGCGGCTTCTTGGTGGCGACGCCGTCGGCGATCGCGACGATGCTGTGATAGAATTCGCTGCCCGTCATCGATCTCGGCGCCACCGCCTCGTGCATGACGCTGATCACCGTGACATCGGGACAGTTGTCCTTGATGGCCTGGTGGAAGGCGACCTTGCCGTCGGGGTCGAGCGCGCCGGTCGCCTCGTCGAGGAACAGCAGCCCCGGCTGCTGCAGCACGATGCGAGCCACCACCAGCTTCTGCTTCTGGCCACCCGACAGCACCTGGTCCCAGCTTTTGCCTTCGCGGCTTTCGTCGGCCATGTGCTCGATGAAGTCGCCGAGCCCGGCCTTGTGCAGCGCCGACGCCACCTGCGCGTCGCCATGGTCGTGCTCGGAGCCCGGCAGGCAGACCAGTTGCTTCAGCGACACAGGCTGCAGCTTAACCTCCTGGGCGGCATAGAAACTCTTCACGCCTTCGGGGAAGACGATGGTGCCGCGGCCATAGGGCCACAGGCCGTTGATCGCCTTGATCAGCGAGGTCTTGCCGCAGCCGGACTCGCCCTTCAGGAAAGTCCATTCGCCGCGCCGGAAGCGCAAATTGGCGGCGCTGAGGAAGGGCGTCGCATCCTCGCCTTGATGCGCCAGTTCGAGCTTCTGGATGGTCAGGCCGAAAACCGGGTTCTGGCTGGTGTAGTGGAAATCGGAGCGGCCGGTCTGGCTGTAGAATTCCTGCGGATGCTGGACATTCTCGATCGCGTTGGCCAACTCGGTGACACGCTGGCTGTTGGCGCGCAGCGTGGCGATGGCGGGCATGACGTGGATGAACCACGAACACTGGCCGATCAGCGAATTGACCAGCTCGGAGCCGGTAATGTAGCCCTTGAGGTCGAGACCGTTGTGGATAAACGGCACCAGGCCGGGTCCGTAGGCGACAATGCGGGCGCCGATGAAATTATAGATCAGCTCGAACGACATGTAGACGGTGTTGACGACGTTCAGCCGCGTCCAGGTGCCGTCGATATCGACATAGAGCCGGCCATGCATGGTCCTTTGCACGCCTTCGCCCTGAGACGCCGCGACATGGAAGGAGCGGCGCAGGAATGTCGTCAGCTCGCCGCGATAGCTGCCTTCGGCTTGCTGCATCCTGACGTTGAGGCGTTCGAGCAGGCCGCCGAGCTTGACCGCTATCCAAGTGTTCAGCGGCACGTAGGTGGCGACGGCCAGGAAGGCGAGAATGGCGCTGCCATAGCTGCCGAGGAACTCCAGCCCCTTCACCTCGACGGAGTTTTCGAGCAGCTTCTGGCCGACGAAATAGAGCGATGTGGCGACGCCCAGCACGCCCATGGCGAGCCCGATGGCGCCCCCGGTCATGTCCTTGATGGATTCCTGGACACGCTGGTCGATGTTGTCGGGGGCCGGTGCGCCGCTGCCGGTCGATGCATGCTGGGCATGGAAATGCGTATGGTTGCCATCCAGCAGCGCTTCATTGAAGCGGCTGTCCAACCAACCGCGCCATTTGCGGTGCAATGTCGCCGAGACAAGATTGCGGACGCCGGTGAAGCCAGCGTCCTTGAGTACCACCAGCAGCACGAGGACGCCGGCATTGATCAGCAGCGAGCGAAGCGGCGTGGTGTTGGCGGCGTCATGGAAGAAGGCGATCGAATTGACCAGTTCGCCGGAGGCTTCGGCGAACCAGACACCGGCCTTGCTGGACAGCGCCGTGAGCACCGCGATCACCAGCGTCAGCGTCCAGGCTTCCTTCCAGCGGTCGGAAACCCAGTAGGCCCGCATCAGGCCCCAGAAGCTGCGCATCGACGACACCGGCGTCAGAAGCGATCGCCCTGCGGCATCGCGAGGTGTTTTTTCCGGTACTGACTCTTGCGATGGTCTACCGACCCGAATCACGATCCCGCCCAAACCTTTTTTCTTTTGTTACGGATGGTAACACCAATTGATCATTTTCCATTAATTTAAAACCGGCCCGACCGGATTGCCCCGGCAGCCGTTGCCGTGAGGCAACAGATTACACGCTGAAATGTAGCGACAACGGTCGGCAATAATCAGAATATCGATATTGATTTCAGATACTTGATCTTCAATAAAATGCCGTCGATGGAGCTTCCCCTGGGGAAGGCTTTCACACGGTTTCGTGAACTCGAAATCGTGTCGAGCGATCGGTTTTCTCACTGCGGACGGCCCAGAGAGCTCGAAAATTTGCGGTTCGTGACTCGCCAGGAATGCCGTCATCGTCCTTGCCAGGGGCAGGAAGTGACGGGAGAATCGATCGAGCGGCGCGTTCCGTCTTGTCCGGTCAGCTGAGGGACTGCGTTTGACAATTCATCCGCTTGGGGTTGAACCTTGCCCGCCATCGTCGACACTCATGCATGTCCGGTTCTCCAACAAGGAAGCTCCCAATGCTTGCACGCGCGGCCGCAATCCTGTCCCTCTTCGCCTGGCTGCCCCTCGTACCTTTGGCGCATGCCGGCGCGCAGAGCATCCCGGCCAGCGCCGAAGGCCAGATCGAGTTCAACACGCCGTCCGGCAACATCGGCTGCATCTACACGGCCAAAGGCGGCACCGGCACCTATGAGCCAAAGGATGGCGGCCCGGAGCTGAGTTGCTCGCGCGTCGAGCCGAGCTACGTCACGATTATCCTGGGTCCGAAGGGGCCAGCCACGCTGATCAAGAACCCGGGCGAGCAGGGCTGCTGCAGCGATGTCGACAAGCTTGGCTACGGCAACAGCTGGAGCGCCGGGCCGTTCTCGTGCCAGTCGTCAACCAAGGGACTGACCTGCACCGCCACGAACGGCCATGGATTTTTCATCAGCAAGGCCAAAGCGACGGTGAAGTAACGTTTGCTGCTGTCGCGGAGAGGAGAGGGCGGTCGGCTCAGCCGGCCTTGTCCAGTTCGCCGCGCGCCTTGGCGGCCGCCACCTGGCGAATGGCATCGGCCAGCGTGTCGGCATCCTGTGCGCCCATGACCGCGTACTTGTCCTCGAGCAGGAAGCACGGCACGCCAGAAATGCCCATGCGCGACGCGGTGGCGATCTCGGTGCGCACCGCCTCGACATCGGCCTCGGTCGGCAAAAGCGTGGCGACCACGGACGCATCCATGCCGGCCTCTCGCGCCGCCTCGACCAGCACGGCATGATCGCCAATGTTGGCGCCTTCCTCGAAATTCAGCTGGAACAGCCGGCGCACAAGCCTGTTCTGAATGGCTTCGCCGGCGGCACCTGCCCAGCGGATCAGCCGGTGCGCATCGAGCGTGTTCGGCGCCACCTTGATGGCGTCGAAGGCAAAGGAAATGTCTTCCGCTTCGCCCAGCGGCTCGATGCGGGCGTGAATCTCGCGGATGCGCTCATCACTGCCGAATTTTGCCAGCATGTATTCGCGGCGGTCCTTCCCTTCGGGCGGAATGGTCGGATCGAGCTGGAACGGCCGCCAGCGGACATGCACGTCGACATCGCCGACGGCGGCAATCGCCCTGTCGAGCCGCTTCTGGCCCATGAAGCACCAGGGACAGACGACATCGGACACCACATCGACGGTGATGGCGTTCAATTCGCTCATCTCGATCTCCTGATCCCTCAGTTGGGTTTGCGCCACCATGTTGGCAGTTGATACCCGAATATGGGCGTCTTTTGCGGATGTTCCAGGTAGTTCCAGTAGGCAATCCATTGCTGCGTGTTGTGCTGCATCGGCACCATGTAGTTGCCGGAGATCAGCAGCCGGTCGAGAACGCGAACGGCGGCAACATAATCCTCCTTGGAGCGGGCGCGCAGCATCGCCTCGATCGCCGCGTCCACAGCCGGATCGGCGACGCCGGCGAGATTGAACGAGCCTTCCGTCCTGGCCGCGGCGGAACTCCAGCGCCCGCTCTGCTCGATGCCGGGCGACAACGAATTGTTGAAGCCGCTCGATCCGATCAGGACCTCGAAGTCGAAGCGCTGCTTGCGCGACTGGATCTGGTCGCCGTCGAGGCTGCGAATGGTGAGATCGATGCCGATCTTCTCCAGCGTGCGCTGGTAGATGCCGGCAAGGCGCTCCTCGTCCTGCGACGCGGTCAGGATTTCGAAGCTGAAGGGTTTGCATTGGGGATCGAGCATCGTTCCATTCTGCACGTGGTAGCCGACACTTTTCAAAAGATCGAAGGCTGCCTTCAGCACGCGGCGGTCCTGGCCCGATCCGTCGGTCACCGGCGGCCGCCATGTACCGTCCATGACATCGGCGGGGACGCGGCCGGGGTAGGGCGCCAGAAGCGCTTTCTCCCTGTCGTCGGCCGGATGCCCGATCGCGGAAAGCTCGGAATTCTGCCAGTAACTCATCGTGCGCGTGTATTTGCCGCCGAACAGGTTCTTGTTGGCCCATTCAAAGTCGTAGAGCATGCCGAGCGCGCGCCGCACGACAGGGTTGGCGAATTTCGGCAACCGCGTGTTGAACAGGAAACCGGTCACCACGGGCGGAATGCCGGTGTCGAAGGTTTCGGCGACGACGTCGCCCTTGTGGAAGGCCGGAAAATCGAGATCGCGCTCGCGCTTCACCGGGTCACTGTCGTCGTCGATGGCGCAAAGGCCTTTCTTGAACGCTTCGAGCTTGGCGTTGGCGTTGAGGAAATACTCAATGGTGATCTGGTCGTAATTGTCGAAACCGCGCTTGGCCGGGACGTCCTTGCCCCAGTAGTCCGGGTTGCGCTTGAACACGATGCGCTGGCCGGGCTGCACCTGCGCGATCCTATAAGGGCCGCTGCCGATCACCGGCTTGAGCGTCGTCCTGTCGAAAGTCTCCTTGTCGAAGGCGTGCTTCGGGATGATCGGGGTCAGCGCGATGATCAGCGGGAATTCGCGATCGGCCTTGTCGTTGAAGGTGAAGCGCACGCTGTGATCGCCGGTCTTTTCGAGCTTGGCGACCCTGGCCATGCGATCGCTGTAAGGCGGGCGGCCTTTCTCGGTGTAGACGTCATAGCTGAACAGCACGTCCTCCGGCGTCACCGGCTGACCGTCCGACCATTTGGCCTTCGGATTGAGATGGAATTCGATGCTCTTGCGCTCCGGGTCCATGTCGGCGCTGTCGGCCAACAAACCGTAGAGCGTGAAAGCCTCGTCGGCATTGCGCTGCATCAACGGCTCGAAGACCAGATTGCCGAAGATCGTATCCATCATGCCGCGCGCCGTCGTGCGCAGGCTCTTGAGGATGAAAGGGTTCAGATTGTCGAAGCTGCCGACGACGCAATAGGTGATTGAGCCACCCTTCGGCGCGTCGGGATTGACGTAGTCGAAATGCGTATAGCCGGGCGGTAGCGCCGGCTCACCCTGCATGGCGATAGCGTGCTTCGGCTCCGATGCGGCCGGCTGATGCGAAAGGGCGAGAAACGATATCCCGGTGATCAGCCAAACAACAACGCGGCCCATGACCGTCTCCTTACTGGGTCGGCTTGATGATTCGGTGTGCACCCTAGCATGAGGCGGCTGCGCGCCGGCCAACCGCGCGTTCAACAATTGCTGACGTCGGGCTGGATTCGGCATCGCTTGCAGTGTAACACGCCCTCCGAAGTCATTCTGTTGCCTCATTTCGGCAACAGGTAGCTGGACCACACGGCACGAAGAAGCCGGTCCCGGGATCATTTGAGAGGAAGTGCACGACATGACGAGCCTGAACAGCAACGCGTACCGCCTGTCGGTCATGGCCGCTGGCGTGGTCGGCTTTCTCGGCGCAGGACTTCCCGCTGCTTCCGCACAGCAGCAACAGCAGATTCCGCAAGGCTGGTTCAAGGCCTGCACCAAGCAGGAAGACGTCGACATCTGCAACGTCCAGAACATCACCACCGCCGGCAACGGCCAATTGGTCACCGGCGTCAGCCTGATCGAGCTGAAGGGCAAGGTGAACCGCAAGGTGTTCCAGGTGACGGTCCCGACCGGCCGTCTGGTGCCTCCCGGCATCGGCCTGCAGATCGACACCGGCAAGGCGCAGAAGCTCGACTATGTGATCTGCTTCCCGGATCGTTGCGTGGCGGAAGTGCCGCTGACCGATCAGCTCGTCGCCGCCTTCAAGAAAGGCCAGGCGATCACGCTGACCTCCGTCAATTTCCAGAACCAGCCCAATCCGATCAAGGTCGCCCTGCAGGGCTTCAGCGGCGCCTATGACGGACCGGCGCTGCAGCAGTCGGACATCGAGGACCGGCAAAAGAAGCTTCAGGACTTCGTCGCCAAGAACAACCAGGATTTCGCCAAGAAGCTCAAGGAAGAGCAGGACAAGGCGAAGACCGCCAACTGATCGGCCGGTATCGCCGAGCCAACAAAAAAGCGGGGTTCATGCCCCGCTTTTTTTGTGATTGTCTTCCAGTAGGCTAATGCCTCGACTGCCGTTTCGGCTGGTAGCGCCCGTCCGGCTGCTTGTCGAACATCTCCTTGATCTGCGGATGCCGGACCGGCTCACCCGACTGATCCTCGAGCAGATTCTGCTCGGAGACGTAGGCGATGTATTCGGTCTCCGAATTCTCGGCGAGCAGATGATAGAAAGGCTGATCCTTGTGCGGCCGCACGTCGGCGGGGATGGCTTCGTACCATTCGTCGGTGTTGGCGAATTGCGGATCGACATCGAAAATAATGCCCCTGAATGGAAACAGCCGGTGGCGAACCACCTGTCCGATTGCGAATTTGGCTGTTTTCATCGTACTCACCACTGAATTCCTTGGGCTTATTTGGCGCAGACCGCGCATCAATTCAATCCCGAGGTGCTTGACGCCCTATTAAGCAACGGGCTAGCCCGGCGCCAGGGTTTCGGACCAGCATAAAAATGTCTGACGTCATCGGTCTTGTTCTTCCGTTCTTCGGCTTGATTTTTGTCGGGTTTCTGGTGGCGCGCATCACCAGGCAGCCGCTGGAGGCGCTCGGCTGGATGAACACGTTCATCGTCTATGTCGCGCTGCCGGCACTTTTCTTCCAACTGCTTGCCAAGACGCCGTTCGAAGACCTGACGGAATGGCGCTTCATCTTCGGTTCGGTCGTCTCGACCTTCATGATATTTTCCTTGATGTTCATGGGGTCGGTCCTGACCTCGCGCGGCGAGATAGCGCAATCGACCATCAAGGCGCTCGCGGCCGCCTATGGCAATATCGGCTATATGGGACCGGGCCTGGCATTGCTGGCCTTCGGCGAGGCGGCGGCTGTGCCGGTCGCCCTGATCTTTTGTTTCGAGAACATCATGCATTTCGCCATCGCGCCCATGATGATGGCGCTGTCGGGCGACGACAAGACCACGCCTCTCCGGCTTGCGCTGGGTGTCGTGCGCAAGATCGTGCTGCACCCGTTCATCATCGCAACCGCCCTGGGCGTCGGCGCCGCCTATATCGGCTTTCGACCGTCCGTGCCGGTGGAGCGATTTCTGGAATATCTTTCCCGGGCGGCCGCACCTTGCGCGCTGTTTGCCATGGGCGTCACGCTGGCGCTCAGGCCGCTCAATCGCGTCCCGCACGAGATGGTTCCGATTGCGGCGCTGAAACTGATCCTGCACCCGTTGCTCTGCTATGTCGTGCTGAGCTGGATCGGCAATTTCTCGGAGACATGGGTCTTCTCGGCGGTGCTTCTGGCGGCATTGCCGACCGCCACCAACGTCTTCGTCATCGCCCAGCAGTATGGCGTCTGGGTACAGCGCGCGTCGGCCAGTGTGCTGATCACAACCTGTCTATCGGTCGTGACTGTCACCGGGCTGCTCTACCTGATCCGGCACGATATCCTAGCGCCGGACCTGTTTCCCTAACCCGCCGGCTAGCGCGGCAAAACCGCTGCCTGGACGAAGCCCCTCGCGCATGAAAAAAGCCCGAAGCGGCGCGAAGCCACCGAGCACGCCGAGCCCGGCCACGCGGGCCATCTGGGCCGGCAGCATGTCGGAAAGCAGCGACATGTTGAGCAGGTTGACCGCGCTGCTACGCGCCAGAATATCGGGGCGGCGCTTGAAATCATAGGCCGCAAGCGCCTTGGCAGAACCCGGGTCGGCTCGATTTTCACAAGCAATTCCAACGAGATCGTCGACGTCCCTGATGCCGAGATTTAGGCCTTGCGCACCAATCGGCGGAAACACATGGGCGGCTTCGCCGACCAGCGCAACCCGATCTCGGGCGAAACGCAGTGGCGTCACCGCTGAAAGGGGATAGATCTGCCGGCCCGGCTCGACCGTCACCCGGCCCAGCATCGACTGCATCTGCTGTTCAACCCGCTGAGAAAGCGTCGTATCGTCCAGTGCGGCGAGGTCGGTCGCGGTGTCGGGCTTGACCACCCAGACCAGGCTGGAGCGATTGCCGGGCAGGGGAACCTGCGTGAACGGACCGGTCTCGGTGTGGAATTCCGTCGAGGTGAAGGCGTGGTCGCCGCTATGGCCGAAATTGAGGACGAGAGCTGCCTGCGGGTAGGAGCGGGCCGAGGTCGAGATGCCGGCCGCCTGGCGCGCCGGTGACAACCGCCCGTCGGCGGCGACCGCAAGCGATGCGTCGACCGTGCTGCCGTCGGCCAGGACGGCACGGGCGTGCTCGGCATCGAGACGCCAGTTCGCCACTATCGACATCAGCCGGTCGATGCCGGCATGCGCGGCAACGGCGCTGGCGAGTGCCGGGTTGAGGACGCTGTTGGGAAGGTTCAGCCCGAATTGGTCCTCGTCGATTTCGCTGGCACGGAAGGTGACGACCGGGCTGCGGATCAGCCGGCTGGTGGCGTCGACGATGCGCATCACTTTCAGGGGCGCCGCCTTGGATTTGACGGCTTCGAGCACGCCAAGCCGGTCGAGCACTTTCAAGGCAGGGTTCATCAGGGCCGTCGTGCGGCCGTCGGGGGCAGTGGGCTCCGGCCCGACCAGCGTCACCGGGAAACCTTCGGCGGCAAAACCGAGCGCCGCGATCAGCCCTGCCGGCCCCGTGCCGGCAACCAGTATCCGCGCAGTTTGCTGATGCTCCAAGATCGGCTTCCGGCTTGCAATGCGAGGCGGGTCCACCCGACCTGCCGTTCGATGAGCATATAGGTCAGATCATGCCGCTTGATCAACGCGGCGATTCGGCCCATTCGGATGTCATGACCGGCCAGCAGGACGACTTCAGCCATCTCGACCGCGCCGGCCGCGCCATGGCCGGCATCGCGCGCAATCCTCGCGTCACGGTAAACGTCGTTGTCGGCGCTTGCATCCTGCTTGCCTGGCTGTCTCTTGCGGCGATGGCAATCCGCGGGGCTGAAACAGGGATTGCGGGCGTCGGCGCCCCTGGCGACACGATCCTGCGCAGCCTGCCGCAACTGCCGCTGCCCGATTTCCTGGAACGGTTCTTTGTGCTGTGCCTCTCACCGGTGCCCTTGGACGCAGATCTCGGCTTGCAGGCCGGCGCGCTCGTTTTCATGTGGCTCCTGATGGCGGTCGCGATGATGCTGCCTTCGGCGGCGCCGATGATCCGCACCTATTGCGAAATCGCTGACACGGCTCGCATCAAGGGCGAACCGGTCGTTCACCCGCTGGTGCTGGTCGCCGGTTACCTAAGCGTCTGGCTCGCCGCTTCAATAATGTTCGCGGCGCTGACCTTGGCCGCCCATGCATTCGCCTTATCAGCCGGGATGCTCGATCCGGTCGCCGGCCTTGCCGGTGCGCTCGCTCTCGTGATTGCCGGCCTCTACCAGTTCAGCGGCCTCAAGGAAGCTTGCCTGAAGAAATGCAAGAACCCGTTCTCGGTCCTGTTTTCGAACTGGAGCGCAAGGCCCCTTAACATCTTTCGGCTCGGTGTCGCGCAAGGTCTGTGGTGTCTCGGCTGCTGCTGGGCCTTGATGCTGGTGATGTTCGCCGTTGGCGTCATGAACATTTTCTGGATGGCGTTGATCGGGCTGTTCACCCTGATCGAAAAACAAACAGCCAGCAGGGTTCCAACCCGGCTGGCCGGTGCGATACTGCTTGTCTGGGCAGCCGCGCTGCTAGTAGTCTCGCTATGAGTGGGGGAAAATCGATGGCAGACCAGAGCTGGGCGATGAAGGGAGAGCTCGTACTCTCCTGCAATTGCACGGTTTTTTGCCCCTGCGTGCTATCGCTTGGCAATCATCCGCCGACCGAAGGCTATTGTCAGACCTGGGCGGGGTTTCGTATCGATGCAGGCCATTTCGGTGAGGTCGATCTGTCCGGCCTCAATCTCGGGCTGATTATGGAAATCCCCGGCTATATGAGCCGCGGCAACTGGACCGCCGGCCTGTTCATCGACAGCCGAGCCTCGGTCTACGCGGTCAAGGCGCTGACCAAGATCTTCACGGGCAAGGCAGGCGGAACCACATCGCTGCTCTCCATCCTCGTCGGCAAATTCCTTGGCGTCGAGCAGGTGCCGATCACCTATGAGACGCGTGACAAGACGCGTATCTTCCAGATTCCGAAGATCATCGACGGGGCGGTGACACCCATCCCCGGCAAGGATCGCGACAAGGATACGGTGATCAGCAATTCGGAATACTGGATCGCGCCCGAGATTATCGTGGCAAGGTCTGACAAGAGCAAGATGCGGGCTTTCGGCCGCAACTGGAATTTCGCCGGCCGTTCGGCCGAAATCTGCAAGCTGGATTGGCGGGGCCCGTGAGCAAGAACACAATGGCCAGGAATACGGCGGCCCGAAAAGCCGCCAAAAAAATCACGGACCGGATTCCCAGGCCGAAGAAGAAGGTCACCTGGCCACAGGCGCGGGCGTTCTCCGTCCATCTCTTGACCGCATCAGGCTCGTTCCTGGCCTTCCTCTCGCTTGTGGCGGCGAGCGAAGAGCGCTGGACCGCAATGTTCTGGTGGCTCGGGCTGGCATTGTTCGTCGACGGCATCGATGGACCGATCGCCAGAAAGCTCGAGGTCAAGGAGATCCTGCCGACATGGTCGGGCGAACTGCTCGACAACATCATCGACTACGTGACCTACGTGCTGATCCCGGCCTTCGCGCTCTATCAGCGAGGCTTCATGGGCGAGGGCCTGTCGTTCCTGTCGGCGGCGATCATCGTCGTGTCCAGCGCCATCTACTATGCCGACACCGGCATGAAGACGAAGGAGAATTTCTTCAAGGGATTCCCCGTCGTCTGGAACATGGTGGTGTTCACCCTGTTCGTCATCGAGCCCGGGCAATGGGTTTCGTTCGCGGTGGTGGTGGTGGCCGGCGTCCTGACTTTCGTGCCGATCAACTTCATCCACCCGGTGCGGGTGGTGCGGCTGCGGCGCATCAACCTTGGGATGACTCTCTTGTGGTGCGCTTTCGGGGCGCTTGCCCTGGCCCAGGCGGCACTCGCTGCCTTCTACGATCAGATCGGCGTGCTGGGCGAACAGGTCAGCACCTTCACCAAGATCGGCATTACCATCACCGGGCTTTACCTTGCCTGCATCGGTGGCATCATGCAGTTCTTTCCCAATCTCGGTGCCAAAAAGGCTTGATCAGCCGCTCCCACAGGAAGCCTAGCCCACAGGAAGCCCAGCAATGTCGAAAGCGATCCGCATTCACGCCAATGGCGGCCCGGAAGTTCTGACCTATGAGGACGCTGACCCCGGCCAGCCGGGATCCGGGCAGATCCTGGTCCGGCACACCGCGATCGGCCTCAATTTCATCGATGTCTACCATCGCTCTGGCCTCTACCCGCCGCCTGGCGGCTTCCCGCTCGTGCCAGGCAGCGAAGCTGCCGGCGTGGTGCTGGAGGTCGGCCAGGGCGTCGACTGGCTGAATCCGGGCGATCGCATCGCCTATGCCGTGACGACGGGCGCTTACGCGCAACAGCGCGTCATCGATGCCAGCCGCGTCGTCAAGGTGCCGGATGGCATCAGCGACGAACAGGCCGCAGCGATGATGCTGAAGGGCATGACCGCGGAATATCTGCTGCGCCGGACGTTCAAGGTGAAGGCTGGCGACACGATCCTGTTCCATGCCGCGGCAGGCGGCGTCGGGCTGATCCTCGGCCAATGGGCAAAACACCTCGGCGCCACCGTCATCGGCACCGCCAGCTCGTCCGACAAGATCGAGCTCGCCAGGGCGCATGGTTTCGACCATGTCATCAACTACAAGGAACAGGATTTCGTTGCCGGCGTCGCCGCCATCACCGGCGGCAAAAAATGCGATGTCGTCTACGATTCGGTCGGCAACGACACATTTCCGGCTTCGCTCGACTGCCTGCGGTCGCTTGGCATGTTCGTCAGCTTTGGCCAGTCATCGGGACCCATACCGCCGTTCAGCATGTCATTGCTGGCACAGAAGGGGTCGCTGTTCGCAACAAGGCCGACACTGTTCGTCTACAACGCAAAACGCGAGGACCTCGACGCTTCTGCCGCCGCCCTGTTCGAGGTCGTGCTCAGCGGCGCGGTCGAAATCAAGATCAACCAGCGCTACGCGCTGAAGGACGCCGGCAAGGCGCATTCCGACCTCGAGGGCCGCAGGACCACAGGGACGACCATTCTCATCCCTTAGTTCGTTCTGCCTTGCTATCCCTTGAATTTCCGCTGAAATTCTTGAAGCTCTTTCAAGACGCGTGCCGCTTTCCGATGAGAGCCGGCCGCGCCTACCATGCCTGCGGGAACACAGAACATGTCTGGCTAACCAGATGGGAGGCACTGTGAGTGCAAATCACGACGGCACGAACCTGCTTGAGGTTCGTGGCCTCACCAAGATATTCGGCACGCTGACGGCGTGCGATCATATCGATCTCGACATCGCCAGGGGTGAGATCCACGCCCTGCTTGGCGAAAACGGCGCCGGCAAGTCGACGCTGGTCAAGATGCTGTTCGGTTCGCTGGAGCCCAATGCCGGCGAGATCTTCTGGAACGGGCAGGCCGTCAGGATTTCCAGTCCCGGCGTCGCGAAAAAACTCGGCATCGGTATGGTATTCCAGCACTTCTCGCTGTTCGAGGCGCTGACCGCGGCCGAAAACATTGCCCTGTCGCTGGACGACGGCTCGCCGATCAACAGCATCGCTGCGAAGGCGAGGGCGCTTTCCTTCAGCTACGGCCTGCCGCTCGATCCTGAATCGCTGGTCGGCGACCTGTCGGTAGGCGAACGCCAACGCATCGAAATCATCCGTTGCCTGTTGCAAACGCCTCAGCTCATCATCCTGGACGAGCCGACCTCGGTGCTGACGCCGCAGGAAGCCGACAAGCTGTTCGAGACGCTGGAGCGCCTGCGTTCGGAAGGCAAATCCATCCTCTACATTTCGCACCGGCTCGAAGAGGTCAAACGCATCTGCGACCGCGCCACCGTGCTGCGCCACGGCAAGGTTGTCGGCCACTGCAATCCGCGCGAGGAAACCGCGTCTTCGCTGGCCCGCATGATGGTCGGCAACGAGGTGCAGGCGGTGGTGCGCGCGCCGGTCGAGGGCATCGACAAGGCGGAGCCGCTGCTCGAAATCCGCAATCTCAGCCGCAAGCCGGCAACGCCGTTCTCGATCCCGCTCAAGGGCATCAACCTGAACGTCCGGGCGGGCGAGGTGATCGGCATCGCCGGCGTCGCCGGCAACGGCCAGGGCGAGTTCTTCGAATCCGTTTCAGGCGAAGTGCCGCAGCAGGATGCCTCCTCGGTGCGCATTCGTGGCAAGGATGCGGGAGGCCTCACCATCACCGGACGCCGACTGCTGGGTGCCGCCTTCGTGCCGGAGGAGCGCCTCGGCCATGGTGCGGCACCGCGCATGAAGCTTTCCGAAAACCTGCTGCTGTCGCGCCATGCCACCGACGGCAAGGCGTTCGTCGGTTCCAGCGGGATGGTGAAGAGCGGTGCCATCCAAGCCGCGTCCCAACGCATCATCGAGGCGATGGATGTACGCAAGAGTGCGCCGGATCCGGAGGCCGCGGCCCTTTCTGGCGGCAATCTGCAGAAATTCATCGTCGGCCGTGAACTCGACCGCCGGCCAAGCGTCATGGTGGTGAACCAGCCGACCTGGGGCGTGGATGCGGGCGCTGCCGCTCATATCCGCCAGGCCTTGATCGAGTTGTCGCGCAGCGGATCGGCGGTGCTGGTGATCAGCCAGGATCTCGACGAGCTGTTCGAGATATCGGATGCGATCGCGGTCATGCACAATGGCGAGCTGTCGAAACCTATGCCGATCGCCGAGGCAACCTTCGAAAAGGTAGGTTTGCTGATGGGCGGCGCCGAACCAGGCCACGCCGAACACTCGCTGGAGACGGCATGATGCGCCTCGAACTCGTCAAACGCCCGCAGCGTTCCATGCTGTTTTCGGCCCTGTCGCCGTTCATCGCCTTCGCGCTGACCATCATTGCCGGCGCCGTCATGTTCGCGCTGCTCGGCGTCAATCCGCTGACCGCGTTCAATATCTATTTTATCGAGCCGATCAGCCAGGTCTGGCAGCTACATGAGCTGGCGATCAAGGCAGCGCCGCTCATCCTGATCGCCGTCGGCCTGTCGGTCTGCTACAAGGCCAACATCTGGAACATCGGCGCCGAAGGCCAGTTCATCCTCGGCGGCATTGCCGGTTCGATGATTCCCGTGCTGTTTCCGCAGTTCGAAGGTCCGCTGGTGCTGCCGCTGATGCTGTTGCTCGGCATGGTCGGCGGCGCGGCCTATGCCGCGATCCCGGCTCTGCTCAAGACACGCTTCGGCACCAACGAAATCCTGACCAGCCTGATGCTGGTCTATGTCGCGCAGCTTTTCCTTGACTGGCTGGTGCGCGGACCCTGGCGCGATCCGCAGGGCCATGGTTTCCCGCAGACCATCCAGTTCAACGATTCGGCCGTGTTGCCGGAGCTGATGCCGGATGCCGGGCGAGCAAACTGGGGTTTTGTCTTCGCATTGGTCGCCGCGGTGCTGGTCTGGATCCTGATGAGCCGCATGCTGAAAGGTTTTGAGGTGCGCGTGCTGGGCTCAAGCCCGCGGGCAGGGCGCTTCGCCGGCTTCGGCCTCAACCGCATGGTCTTTTTTGCTTTCCTGCTGTCAGGCGCTCTGGCGGGTCTCGCCGGCATCTCCGAGGTCTCGGGCGCCATCGGGCAACTGCAGCCTGTCATTTCGCCCGGCTATGGCTTCACCGCCATCATCGTGGCTTTCCTTGGCCGCCTCAACCCGCTCGGCATAGTTGCCGCCGGTCTGGTGCTGGCGCTGACCTATCTCGGCGGCGAAGCGGTGCAGAGCGCGCTCGGCATCTCCGACAAGGTGGCGCGGGTGTTCCAGGGCATGCTGCTGTTCTTCGTGCTCGGCTGCGACACGCTCATCCACTACCGCATTCGCCTGGTCGGCCTGGCGCTGACCAAACCGGAAGGTGCCGCGAAACTCGAAGCCGCGCCGAAGCTGAAGGAAGCCCGTTGATGGACATCACCGTAAACATCCTTCTGACCATCGCCACGGCGGCAACGCCACTGCTGATCGCAGCAATCGGCGAACTGGTGGTCGAGCGCTCCGGCGTGCTCAATCTCGGCGTCGAGGGCATGATGATCATGGGCGCTGTCGGCGGATTCGGCGCGACCTATCTCACCGGCTCGCCCTGGATCGGCCTCCTGGCGGCCATCGCCATGGGCGCGGTGTTCTCGCTGCTGTTTGCCATCATGACGCTGTCGCTGGCCACCAACCAGGTGGCGACCGGCCTGTCACTGACGCTGCTCGGCCTTGGCCTGTCCGGCATGATGGGCACCAGCTTTGTCGGCCAACCCGGCGAAAGGCTGCCCAACCTCTACATTCCCGGTCTGACGGAAATGCCTGTCGTCGGCAGGCTGCTGTTCGGTCAGGACCCGATCTTCTACATTTCGATCGCGCTCACCGCGGCCGTCATGTGGTTCCTGTTCAAGACAAGGACCGGACTGACGCTGCGCTCGATCGGCGACAGCCACACCTCGGCCCATGCGCTTGGCATCCAGGTCATCCGCTATCGCTATCTCGCGGTGATCTTCGGCGGCGCCTGTGCCGGGCTTGCCGGCGGCCATCTGTCGCTGGTCTACACGCCGCAATGGGTCGAGAACATGAGCGCCGGCCGCGGCTGGATTGCGCTGGCGCTGGTGGTGTTCGCCTCTTGGCGGCCATGGCGGGTGCTGGCCGGCGCCTACATCTTCGGCGCGGTGTGGATCGGCCAGCTTCATGCACAGGCTTTTGGTATTCCAGTGCCTTCACAGTTCCTTTCTTCGCTGCCCTATCTGGCAACCATCGTGGTTCTCGTTCTAATCTCGCGCAACAAGCGTCTGACGATGATGAACACGCCGGCTTCCTTGGGGCAGCCATTCGTTCCGGATCGTTGACAATAAAAACAAACGGGAAGCTCCAAGGCTTAACTCAGAGAGGTAACACAATGAAAAAACTGCTTATTGCCCTGATGACCACGACCGCCGCCATGTCGCTGGCAGTGACGGCGGAAGCTGCGGACAAGCTGAAGGCATGCTGGGTCTACACCGGCCCGATCGGCGACTTCGGCTACTCCTACCAGCACGACCAGGGCCGTCTCGATGTGGAGAAGGCGCTCGGTGACAAGGTCGAAACAGCCTATCTCGAAAACGTCTCGGAAGGTCCCGACGCCGACCGCGCTTTCGAGCGCCTGGCGCGCGAAGGCTGCAAGCTCATCTTCGGCACCTCCTTCGGCTTCATGGACCCGGAAGTGAAGGTCGCCAAGAAATTCCCCAAGGTGATGTTCGAGCACGCCACCGGCTACAAGACCGCTGACAATCTCGGCATCTACAATGCGCGTTTCTACGAAGGCCGCTACGTGCTCGGCCAAATCGCCGCCAAGGAATCCAAGGCCGGCGTTGCCGGCTACATCGTTTCCTTCCCGATTCCCGAAGTGGTGATGGGCATCAACTCCTTCATGCTCGGCGCACAGTCGATCAACCCGAACTTCAAAGCCAAGATCGTCTGGGTGAATTCCTGGTTCGATCCGGGCAAGGAAGCCGACGCCGCCAAGGCGCTGTTCGACCAGGGTGCCGACATCATCGTCCAGCACACCGATTCGACCGCTGCCCTGCAAGTGGCCGAGGAGCGGGGCCTGAAGGGCTTTGGGCAGTCATCGGACATGATCAAGTTCGCGCCCAAGGCGCAGCTGACTTCGCTCACCGATGATTGGGGTCCCTATTACATCAGCCGGGTCCAGGCAGCCCTCGACGGCACCTGGAAGCCGGGCAATGTCTGGCTCGGCATCAAGGACGGCGCCGTCAAGCTCGCTCCTTATACCAACATGCCCGACGACGTGAAGGCGATGGCCGAAGCCACCGAAAAGAAGATTTCCGACGGCTGGAATCCCTTCACCGGGCCGATCGCCAAGCAGGACGGCACGCCATGGCTGAAGGATGGCGAAGTCGCCGACGACGGCACGCTGCTCGGCATGAATTTTTATGTGAAGGGCGTCGACGACAAGCTGCCGAAATAACCAGCGCGAGACATGAGACGGAGGGGCGCCGCGAGGCGCCCTTCTTCATTCGGCGGGCTGTGCGCCGGCAGAGGGGCGATGAAACCGCGTTCGTCCGGCATCGACCACACGGCCGAGCCAGAACCTGAGCAACCGCTGTACCGGTCGTTCGCAGGTGCGCCAGATCGCCCACGAAATGAAAAGCATGAGCACGACGCAACCAAGGGCGGCAATCCATTTGCCGACAAGGGGCGTTGCCGCATTGATGGCGAGATAGCCGATCTCCTGATGCAGCAGATAGAGCGGATAGGTCAGCCCGCCCAGCGCCAGGGTGAGCGCCGATGCCCTCACACGGTGGCGCAGCAGCACCGCGCCGATCAGAGCCGCGTGCATGACGGCGTTGGCGAGGACAAGATTGGCCGAGGAGACGGCGATGCCGTAGTGGCCAAGCATCCAGCGCTGCGTCACCGACAGCGTTCCGCAGGAGATCAGGAACGCGGCGGCGAGCAGCAGCAGGGCCGGCACAGAACGGCCATGCGAATGGATGTGGTGGACCAGCACGCCGGCGGCGAAGAACGGGCCGAACTCGGTGAGGAACAGCAGCCTGGCTCCGCCGCTGCCGATGAAGAACTCGTTCAAGGCCGAGATTGCCAGCCAGATGAAGATCAGCTCCAGCTTGCGTTTCTGGAAGAGCCCGGTGAACAGGGCCAGCGTGATCCATCCGTAGAACACCAGTTCAAGCACGATCGACCAGTAGACGCCGTCCATGAAGGGTTGGCCGAAGGCCGGCGCGAACATCGACAGGTTGGCGACATACTGGCTGAAAGAGGCTGGAAGCAACAGTGTGCCGGCAAGGGTGAGAACTGCGAAGGTGATCGTCATGCAGAACAGAAAACCCGGATAGAGGCGAACGAACCGCGCGATCGCAAACTGATCCCAGCTCCGGTTTTCCGCCGACCAGGCAATGACGAAACCGCTGATCAGGAAGAACAGATTGACGCCGAGATAGCCGTAGAGGGCGAACGGTGCGGCAAGCGGATAGCCCTGCGCGAGGTAGCCTTCGGCGGCCGCGCCGCGAAAGAAATAGTGAAAGAACACGACAGCAAGTGCTGCCGCCAGCCTGAGCAAATCCAGCGTCGCGATGTAATTTTGTTCCGCAGATCTGGTGTTCATCCGCATTCCCCCGCATCTCCGGTCCGCAAACCATAGAGCGGATCGCGGCTGAGCGGGTTAAAAGGCTGAACTATCGCCAGATGTAGTAAATACGGCCCTCAGACCGCCGAACCATAAAGGTCATAGGCGTCGGCGCGGTCGATCTTGACGGTGACGATATCGCCCTGGCGCAAAGGGCGGCGCGACTGGATATGCACCGAGCCATCGATCTCGGGCGCGTCGTATTTGGTGCGGCCCTTTGCCGACGTGCCATGCGCCTCGTCGATCAGCACCGGCAGGCGCTTGCCGACCTTCTTGGCCAGCTGCGTTGCCGAAATCTTCTGCTGGCGCTGCATGAAACGGTGCCAGCGCGCCTCCTTGATCTCTTGGGGAACCTGTTCGAGACCGAGATCGTTGGAGCGGGCGCCGCGGACCGGCTCGTATTTGAAGCAGCCGGCGCGATCGATCTTGGCCTCGTCGAGCCAGTCGAGCAGCATCTCGAAATCGTCGTCCGTCTCGCCGGGGAAGCCGACGATGAAGGTGGAGCGAATGGCCAGATCCGGGCAGACCTCACGCCAGCCGCGAATGCGCTCGAGCGTCTTTTCGCCGTGTGCCGGCCGGCGCATGTTCTTCAATACCTGCGGCGAAGCGTGCTGGAAGGGGATATCCAGGTAAGGGAGGATCTTGCCCTCTGCCATCAGCGGGATGACGTCGGCGACATGCGGGTAGGGGTAGACATAGTGCATGCGCACCCAGATGCCGAGCTTGCCCAGTTCCTCGGACAGATCGAGGAATTTTGCGCGCACCTCACGGTCGCCGAACATCGACGTCTGATACTTGATGTCGATGCCGTAGGCGCTGGTGTCCTGTGAGATCACCAGAAGTTCCTTGACCCCAGCCTTGGCCAGTTTCTCGGCCTCGCGCAGCACATCGGCCGCCGGCCGCGAGACGAGGTCGCCACGCAGTGCCGGAATGATGCAAAAGGTACAGCGGTTGTTGCAGCCTTCGGAAATTTTCAGATAGGCGTAGTGGCGCGGCGTCAGCTTGACACCCTGCGGCGGCAAAAGGTCGACATAAGGGTCGTGCGAAGGCGGCGCGGCCTCATGCACGGCAGCCATCACGCTCTCATAGGCCTGCGGCCCGGTGATCGCCAGCACATTGGGGTGCTTTTCGCGAATGACGTCCGGCTCGGCGCCCAGGCAACCGGTGACGATCACCCGGCCGTTTTCCGAAAGCGCGGAGCCGATGGCGTTGAGCGACTCGTCGCGAGCGGAATCGAGAAAGCCGCAAGTGTTGACGACGACAAGGTCGGCGCCGTCATGCTTGCGGGCGATTTCGTAACCTTCGGCGCGCAGGCGCGTGATGATGCGCTCCGAATCCACAAGGGCCTTCGGGCATCCAAGACTGACAAAACTCACGCGTGGAGCGGACATAGAGCGTTTCCGGGCTTTTCAGGATTGCCGGCGCAGTACCACACTTATTGCGGCATTGGTATGGGCACGCCCGCGATGCGGCAAAACGCACGGCGGTCTTGCTTCCACGGCGTGAAGATGCCGATGTCCGCCAGCCTCAGCCGACCGCACCGTTTACATGCGGCCAAACCTCCACCGCGCCACGATAGATCATGTCCACAGCCACATAGAAAATGATCAGCAGGCCGACATAGGCAATCCAGCGGTGGCGATGCAGCAGCTTGGCAATGAAAGTCGCGGCCAGCCCCATCAGGGCGATCGACAGCACCAAGCCGATGATCAGCACCGGAAAATGGTCACGCGCCGCTCCAGCCACCGCCAGCACGTTGTCGAGCGACATCGACACATCGGCGACGACAATCTGCAAGGCAGCCTGGCCAAGGGTCTTGCGCTTCGTCTTGCCGGCGACCGCCTGGTCGTTGTTGAGGTCCGAATTCGACAGTGCCTCGGTCGCTTCCAATTCATCGGCATGCGACGTACGCAACTCGCGATACATCTTCCAGCAGACCCACAGCAGCAGGATGCCGCCGGCGAGCAGCAGGCCGACGATCGCCAGCAGCTTGACGGTAATTGCGGCAAACCCGATGCGCAGCACCGTTGCCGCCACCACGCCGAGAAGAATCGCCTTCTTGCGTTGTTCGGCAGGCAGGCCGGCCGCGGCGAGGCCGATGACGATCGCATTGTCGCCAGCCAGCACGAGGTCGATGGCGATGACCTGGAGCAGGGCGGTCAGACTGGCAGCGCTGAAAAAAATGTCCATCGACAGGAAGCCCTTGCTGATTTTGCCGAGTGTTCGTCGATTATCCAGAGGCCCTAACTTGGTGGTCCCCTGGCGTCAAGGGATCACGCGTGGCTGCATCACCGAAGCAGCGTTGCGTCAAACCGGATCAGGCTTTGCGGCACTCGCCGACAGCCGGGCAAAACCACGGCCGATCGCAAATCAATCGTAGAGATTGTACTTTGCCCAGTCGGCTTCTGGAATCTCGTCCCCGATCCGGTAGCGGAGCTGCAGAACTTCCATATGGTCCGGCGCGGTCTGGCACTTGAATTTCAGCCGGTACCACTGCCCCTTGCTGCGAAACGCAGCACCCGGGCTCTTGATTGCATCGGCACCCATCTCGGGCGTGGCGAAGGCGTAGGCGACGACGCGATCGGCTTTGAACTTGCGATCGTCATGGGTGATGCGGTCGAGCACTTCGGCGTCGCAACGCTGTTCAAGACGGGTTTGGGGATCGAGTTTCATCAGACCGGCGCGCAATGCATTGTCCATTGCGCTGGCTGGAAAACTCAGTGTCACTGACGCCAAGGCGGTCATGCAGAGCTTCTTCATGGGCGGGACAAGCAACATATTTTGTCGGAGAAATCAACCGAGCGAACCGCCTCGGACGCCGCGGGAATCTTCAATCATATGGCCGGTGCGTTCAAAATTGCGTGTCGGGATTCGTCGTGCGATGCCTGCGGCCAACGGACCAAAGACGCACGGCCGGCATCGGTGAGATCGTAAAGGCCGCGGTCGACGCGCGCGAACCAGCCATAGACATTGTGCTGCAGGATTTTCGGCGCGATCGGCGTCACCGCCTTCAGATCTCGCGGCCGCCTGGGTCCGTCCGCCATGGCGGCAGCGCAGGCGAGGGCGCTTTGACGATAGGCCGTCATGATCGGATTGCGCGATCCTCCTCCGGCAACCGGATCGCCGCGACGGCGCTGGTGCTCGTCGACCAGACGAGAGCGCCGGCGGGCATTCTTGCGCGGCGCCGGCGCGATCGGGCTGAGAAGCACCTCGACCCGGTCCGTCGCGGTCACACCGAGCAGGCCGAAGCCAAGACGGCGGCAGAGATTGCGGAACCTGGCGTCGCTTTCGCGGCCCTTGCCGCGGGCCGACATGCGCGCGGCCAGCCACACCTCGTCGCAGGCCGCCGCGCGATCGACACCTTGCAGCACCAGTTCGAGATTGAACTGCAGCTTCAACTCGCAGATGACGACAACCGGCGGCTCCCCCTCGCGCAACGCAACGACATCGCAGCCGCCGATCTCGCCTTTGACGACGTAGTCGAGGCTTTCGAGGAACCGCTTCACCGGCGCATAGAGAGACGTCTCATTCATGCCTTGAAGGTTAGCCGATTCGACGCGAAAAGCCTTCCCGTGGTTCGGCGTTTCACGGCCCGAAAGCGGATCGGGGTGGATACCGCACCGTCGGGCCATCTGTCAGGCTTCGGTGTTCGGCACTGCCCGGTTCGGCAGCTTCCTGCGGCGCAGGAGCGGATAGCCGATCTGACCGAAATAGGTGGAAGGGATCGGATCGTCGACGCCGTACTTTTCCGGCACCTTGTCGCCGGTGGGATTGTAGGTGCCGAACAGCATGTCGAGGAAAGGCAACTGCCCGGCGAAGTTCTTGTCATAGGCTTCGCGCTGGTTGGCATGGTGCCAGCGATGGAACTGCGGGCTGGCGATCAGCCACTTCAAAGGGCCGAACGGAATCCGCACGTTTGAATGCACAAGCAGCGTGTGTCCAAGGTAGATGGTCGAAAAGACGGCGATCGAGGCTTCCGAGAAGCCGAGGAAAAAGATCGGCGTCAGCGATATCGCCTTTGTGACGATGGCGTCGACGGGGTGATTGTGGAAGGCCCCGAGCCAGTCGAGTTCCTCAATGCCGTGGTGAACGGCATGGAACTTCCAAAGCGCGGGGATTTTGTGGAAGGCCCGATGTGTCCAGTAGACGCCGATATCGGTAATCACGATGATTTCGGCAACCTGCAGCCAGACGGGCTGGCCGCTGACGGCCTGCGTTATCGCCGGCGGGACAAGGAGCGCAGCGGCACCGAGCGCGCCTGCCGCCATCATGACGATGGCCAGCTTTATGATGAAGCCGTTGAACAGCAGATAGATCAGATCGACAGCGAAGCCCTTGCGGAAAATCTTCTGCGGCCGCTCGGCAAACAGATGTTCGAACGGAATGAAGATCAGCGCGCAGATCAACAGTGCCTTGATGCCAAAGATATCCATCGATTCGCCTCTGCGCGTCGTCTGCGCCTCCGAGAGGAACCACATCTCCCTTTCCAAAGGCTAAAGGCTCTGTACGGGCGCTGACGCACGGAATGTGCAAGCAATGTCGCCGAACGCAACGGCTCGGAGCAATGGGACCGTCGAACGCGGTTCTTTGACACGGCTCGAACCGTTCGTGTCCTAGCCGTCAAGACCCCAAAGATCCGGGTTGCGTTTGAAATACTCAATCAGCATCTCGGTGAGGACGCGCACTTTCCGCGTAGGATGCTGCCCCGGCGGGCGTACGACATATACAGCTCCCGGAGGTACCGGATAGCGTGTCATGATCGGGACCAGCGCGCCGGAGGCCACATATTCATGTGTAATGCAATCGGGAAGCCAGGCGATGCCGAGACCCGCCGCCGCCGCCGCGGCAAGCGCCGTGGCGCTGTCGGCCTTGAATCTTCCCTGCGGCTGGACCGTAACAATCTTGCCGCCATCCATGAACTGCCAGGCTTCCGTTCCCTGCATGAGGGCCTGATGGGTGACGAGTTCGTCCGGAGTCTCGGGTGACGCGTGCGCTTTGATGTAGTCCGGGCTCGCGACAAGCTTTCCATGGATAGGCCCGACGCGCTTCGCGATCAGGTTGGAGTCCTGAAGGTAGGCGCCCCGGATCGCGCAATCGAAACCCTCTGCGATGAGATCGACGAAGCGATCGCTATAAGAAGTATGGATGTGAAGCTTCGGGTGCAGACGCGCCATTTCCGCGAGCACGGGAGCAAAATGGGTCGCGCCGAAAGTAAGCGGCATGGCAACCCTCAGGCGGCCGCGTAGCTCACCGGTGGGGAAGATCGCTTCCCTGGCCGTATCAATCTCGGCGCTGGCTCGGGCCGCATGATCTCTGAAAGTAATTCCCGCCTCCGTGAGCGCGGCGCCGCGGGTCGTTCGTGCAAGAAGCTGGACGCCAAGCTCCGCCTCAACCCGAAAGAGCCGCCGACTGACGATCGACTTGGAGACGCCGAGTCGGCGGGCGGCGGCCGATACGCCCCCGGCATCGGCCACTACGACGAATGTCTGCAGATCTTCGATGTCCAATCGGCGTTCCTCGTTTCGCGACACAGCTTGCCTGAATATGGCACTATCGCATCATTAAAAGGAACAGCAAATTGCGTTTCGGCAACGTCGCCCGCTGGCGCATGTCTCCCGAAAACCCATGCCGTCCAGACGGCAGAGAAAGGAAGTCTTGATGACCCCTCGTAACGGCCTTGCTTCGCTTCTTCGTCCCGCAGATTCGGTCCTCGTCCTGATCGACCACCAGCCCTATCAGCTGGCCAATCTGAACAGCCACGACCCACACATGGTGGTCAACAACACGACCGCGCTGGCGAAGCTAGCAAAAGCCTTCGGTGTTCCGACCATTCTCACCAGCGTGATTGCGGCGCGCGGAGGACTTCTCTTCAAGCAGATCACCGACGTATTTCCGGACCAGGAAGTCATCGATCGCACCTGGGTGAACACCTGGCAGGACGAGAATGTGGTGAACGTCGTCAAGGCGACCGGCCGCAAGCAGCTGATCATCGCCGGCCTGTGGACCGAGGTCTGCGTCGCAATGCCTGTGATCCAGGCCGCCGGCGAAGGCTGGGACGTGACCGTGATCACCGACGCGTCGGGCGGGATTTCGAAGGAGTCTCACGAAGTTGCCATCCAGCGAATGATCGCGGCCGGCGCGAACGTGATGACCGTGATGGCGCTCACTGGCGAATGGCAACGCGATTGGGCGCGCACCGAGCATGTCGAGGAGCTGACCGAGATTCTCATTCAGCACTTCGGCGGCAGCGGCATCGCGTACCTCTGGGAACAGCAGCTGCTCAACACGCCGGTGCCGCCGAAGTGCTGAATGAGAATCT
>NZ_RZTB01000008.1:29618-94921 GCF_003997735.1 Mesorhizobium sp. M7A.F.Ca.MR.148.00.0.0
ACACGCCGGTGCCGAGCGCCGCGGGCTGAACTGGGGAAGGTAACGAAAGCTGGAGCGATCCAGCGCCAACAGGCTGGCTGCTTATCGAGCCGCGCCATCCCGCTCCACAAGACGGCCGCCCATGCCTGAATGCAGGGGCGGCCGGTGTCATCAACGATCACTTCCTCCAGCCATTGACCGCAACTGCAGCCGGCGCAGCCTGACTATCTATCGCCTCATTGAAAGGACCATGGAGATGTTCGGCGGAGCGCTCCCGAGAGGAAATAACAGTCATCCATCCGAACTTCAAAGTGAGCCTGACGCAACCGGGCGCTCTGATCGAGACGATGACTCGCAGTTCGGATATATCGACTGGAACAGAGGACCTTGCAACCAATCGACAACCCGTCAAGCACGCGGTTGTCATCATGTCTTAGGTACAAACTGCTACCCATGTCTCCGGAACGGACCTTCGACGTCTGGCGGAGGAAGTGGGATTCGAACCCACGGTGAGCTTGCACCCACGCCGGTTTTCAAGACCGGTGCCTTAAACCGCTCGGCCATTCCTCCATCGTGATTCTTCAACCACTAGGGTAGCGCGAGGCCAGCTCGTTTGGCCTGTTGGCACCGGATTGGCACCGAAGGCGCTCCCGGCTGGTTCACGCCTCATTCCTGTAAAGCGGCATTGAGGGCTGCGTCAACCACCGCTGCGTCGGTTCCTGCTTTCCTGGGCAGACTCTGAGCGTGTCGGGATCGAGCACCGGGACTAGCGCGGTCCAATGGTGCATGAAGAAGAGAGCCCGCCGCGGGCGTTGCCCGAGATGTGAGGCGCTGCAGTGCTTGCATGCAGGGGGCCAGGCAAGGGCGCAATCCGGCTATCGACCGGAACCCATCAAGCAACCGGGCGGACGGGTTAATCCCCACAGGGCCAACCTCTTGGGACGGCTGCGGTATTTCCCCAAAAATTTAGTTCGCCAAGGGAACAGCTGCTGGTGAGGAAGGCCGAAGCTGCAATTTGGCTCCGGCCTGAGCGGTCCTCAGTCTTTGCAGCTTTCATCGGCCTTTGCCGCCGCGGCCTTGTCACCATGCTGCTGCGCCTCAATGTCCTGCTGCGAGGTTGCGAGATTCTTGTCGCCGCCGCCTTCAGCGCCCGCCAATGGCATTGTGGCGCCATCCTTGGCGGTTGGCTTGCCCGCGCTGTCCGTGGCTTTCGGGGCCTCTAAGGGCGCGTGAGTTCCATCTTTCGAAATGCCGGCGGTCTGCTCGGCATCCGTCCCGGCATTGGAAGCCGACTTGTCCGGGCATGCGGCGATCGCAGACCCGGCAGAAAGTGACATTGCGATCGCGATTGTCAATGAAGCCATTTTCATCATGCTCATCCTTCTGTTCGAGTGCCCTGCGGATGAAACTAGCGGCGCATTTCTTTGTTCCGGACTGTCGGTCCGCTGCCCGACAAAGCCTGTCAACGGGCAGGTATCGCCGGCAGGAGCGAAGCCAGGCTCTCTGTGGCAGAGGGCATCACATATCTCGCGTGGAAGCGCGAAAATCGTTACTTTTCAGAGGGCTCTCGTGGTGGAGACGCCACAATCTTGCCCGGTTGCAGCCACAATCGGTTAATACCGTGATAAGCAATTCCTGCGCACAAAGGATCGGGGTTCAAAGGCGTCGCTGGTATTGGTCGGTGAGTGTTTCGGCTTCTTCGACGGTTGGATACGACGTCCAGGTCAAGACTGAAGGGGACATCAGGAAAATGCAGGCTGTGACGGAACCGCGTCTTCGTCGCGCTGCTACAGTCGCGTTGTTCGCCATGTCGGCCGCCTTGCTGGCGGCTTGTGCGTCGCAGCCCGAGCCGAAAGCGATGGTCTACAAGAAGACCCGCTCCAAGGAATATTTCGCCGAATCCGAATATGGCGTGAAGGCAAGCCCGCGTGTGATCTCCCAGAATGGGCGCATCCAACGTGGCGGCGGCAGGGATCAGCTCGGCAAACCCTATCAGGTCCGCGGCAAGTGGTATTACCCGAAGGAAGACAAGCGCTACGCCAAGGTCGGCCTGGCCTCCTGGTATGGCGACGCCTTCCATGGCCGGCTTACCGCCAATGGCGAAGTCTACGACATGACCCACCTGACCGCAGCGCACCCGACCATGCCGCTGCCAAGCTATGCCCGTGTCACCAATCTCAAGACCGGCAGTTCGGTCATCGTTCGCGTCAACGATCGCGGCCCATATCACGAAGGCCGCATCATCGATGTGTCGGAGCGCGCTGCCCAGATGCTTGACTATGCCAACACCGGCACCGCTCAGGTGAAGGTCGAGTATGTCGGCCGCGCGCCGCTTGACGGTGATGACGACCAATATCTGATGGCTTCCTACCATCCCGGCAACAGAGTGCCCGACCCGTCGGACGGACTGCCGACCGGCGTCATGGTCGCTATGAACGGGCCGTCGCCAAGCCTGCCTGCGGGCAGCGCCGCCGTGCCGTTTCCGGGCCAGTTGACCGATTCCGGTTCTGTCCAGCCGGCCATGTCGGCGCAGCCGTCGGCTTATGGCGATCTGGCGCTTCCCGATTTCGGGCCCATCGTGCCGGAACGCCCGCAGATCAATCTGCCGCCGCAATCACCGTTTGCCGTGGCCTCGCTGTCCTACGCCGACGAACGGGTCGAACGCGCCTCAAATGCCTTCGCTGCGCTGGGTGGCGACGGCAGGTCGCCGGCCGACGTGCTTCAATCGTGGAAGCGGCAGCCGCCACCGGCCGGTACATCCACCGACTACGTCGCTGCCGGTTCGTTCGAGGATGCCGGAGAAGCAAAGCGTATTGCCGCTCAGCTTGCCGCCTTCGGCAAGATCGAGATCCAGCGTTCGGAACTCGACGGCGAGGATTGGTATTCGGTCAATCTCTATCCCGATGGCCACCGCAATCTGGACGAGATGTTGCAGGCTGCCTGGTCGCATGGCGCTCCCGATGCGCTGGCTGTGCGCAACTGAGCACAAGCCAGGCCGGATTTCCGCTACGCGGTTGATCCGCCGTGCAAAAAGCCCGATACTTTTTGCGGGCTTGCCGGCGGTGCCGGCCAACGGGTCGAACATCATGCAATTTCGCTTGCTCCCGCTCGCCGGGCTTCTGGTTTTTGGCCTGCTGCTGTTTTTCCAGGCTCCGGCCGGTGCGCAGCTGTTCGAGACCAAGGCCGCACAGGCCTTCATGATCGACGCCGAGACCGGGACAGTGCTGTTTTCCAAGGATGCCGACAAGCCGATACCGCCGGCCTCGATGGCCAAGCTGATGACCATGGAAGTGGTTTTCAACGCCATCAAGTCCGGTCGCCTGAAGCTCGACGATACGTTCGTCGTCAGCGAAAACGCCTGGCGCAAGGGTGGCGCGCCTTCGGGAACATCGACGATGTTCGCGAAGCTCAAGTCGTCGATCCGGCTCGAAGACCTGATTCAGGGCGTGATCGTGCAGGCGGCCAATGACGGCTGCATCATCATCGCCGAAGGCATGTCGGGATCCGAGGACAATTTTGCCGCGCAGATGACCGAACGGGCCCGCCAGATCGGCCTCAAGACGTCGACTTTCGTCAATTCGACCGGCCTGCCGGCGGATGGCCAACAGACGACCGTGCGCGAGCTGGCGCAGCTCGCCCTGCACCTGTGGCGTGATTATCCGGATTTCTACCGCTACTACGGCCAGAAGGATTTTACCTGGAACAAGATCTCGCAGAGGAACCGCAATCCGCTGCTGGCGATGGACATCGGCGCCGACGGCCTGGCGGTCGGTGCGAGCGAGGCAGCCGGCTTCGGCATCGTCGGTACGGTCAGTCACAACGGCACACGGGTGATCGCGGCGATGAGCGGGCTGGCCTCGGACAAGGAGCGTGCCGAAGAGGCGCGAAAGCTGCTCGACTGGGGTGTCCGCTCGTTCGAGAAGACCGAAATCTTCGCCAGGGACGAAGTGGTTGGAGAAGCCCAGGTTTTTGGCGGCGCCAAGCCCGGGGTGATGCTGAAGGCCAAGGGTCCGATCGACATCTTCCTGCCGATCACCAATCGCGACAAGCTGACGGCCAGGATCGTCTATGACGGCCCGATTGCAGCACCGGTGGAGGAGGGGCAGCCGGTGGGCGCGCTGCGCGTCTGGATCGGCGATACGCTGAGCCAGGAGACGCCGCTTTTCGCCGCCGAATCGATCGGCGTCGGCACGCTGCCGCAGCGCGCCCTCGATGCAGTCAAGGAACTGGCGGTCGGCTGGCTGCGCTAAGGCACGTCGCTCAAATCTTGCCATGGTTTTGGCGAACGACATGCATGAAAGCAAAAAATTGACGGCATGGACGTTTGGCCGAACGCGGACTATCTAGAGCTCTACAATCCCATTCAGCCATGGACAAGAAGGCCTCTCGGTTGGCACGCGGTTTTTTCATCACCTTCGAAGGCGGCGAGGGGGCAGGCAAGTCGACGCAGATCGAGCGGCTGGCCAGGAAGATGCGCGCCAAGAACTACGATGTGCTGCTTACCCGCGAACCCGGCGGCTCGCCGGGCGCCGAAGCGGTCAGGCACGTATTGCTTTCAGGCGCCGCCGAACCGTTCGGGCCGAAGATGGAAGCGCTGCTTTTCGCCGCCGCGCGGTCCGATCATGTCGAGCAGGTGATCCGGCCGGCGGTCGAGCGTGGCTCCATCGTGCTTTGCGACCGCTTCCTCGATTCCTCACGCGTCTACCAGGGCGTCACCGGCGGCATCGATCCGGCGTTCATGGATGCGCTGGAGCAGGTCGCCATCAACGGCATGATGCCGGACATGACGCTGATCTTCGACATCGATCCGGCGGAAGGCCTGAGGCGCGCAACGCTGCGGCGCGGCACCGAGGCAGTCGCCGACCGCTTCGAAAAGGAGACGCTGGCGATCCATCAGGCCCGCCGCGAGGCGTTTCTGGCGATCGCCAAGGCCGAGCCGGAGCGCTGCATCGTCGTCGACGCAGCCGCCGAGCCCGACGCGGTCGAGAACGTCGTCACCGCGGCGGTGTTCGCGGCACTGGCGGCGAGAACGCCGGCACGCGACAGGCAGGCAACGCCGGCATGATCTTCGAGCGCATTGCACCCGAGCAGCACGACACGCTCGACGGCGTGCCGGAGCCCTCCGAAACGCCCCTTCTGGTCGGGCACGGCCAGGCTGCGGGCGTGCTCACCGCTGCCTATCGGGCGGGCAAGCTGCCGCATGCGCTGATCTTCTCCGGGCCAGTCGGCATCGGCAAGGCGACGCTCGCCTTCCATCTTGCGCATCATCTGTTGAAGCACCCGGATTTTGCGAACGCGCCGGAAAGCCTTGCCGCTCCCGATCCGGCGTCGTCGCTGTTCCGCCAGATCGCCACCGGGGCGCATCCTTCCGTGCTGCATCTGACCCGGCCGCTGAACGACAAGACCAAGAGTTTCAAGACAGTCGTCACCGTCGATGAGATCCGCAAGGTCAGCCGCTTCCTGTCGCTGACCTCGCACGACGGCAGCTATCGGGTCGTCATCGTCGACCCCGCCGACGACATGAACACCAATGCCGCCAATGCGTTGCTGAAAAATCTTGAAGAGCCACCGGCACGGACGCTGTTCATCCTGATTGTCCACGCGCCGGGCAGCCTGCTGCCGACGATCCGGTCGCGCTGTCAGGTGGTTCGATTGAACCCGCTCGACCCCGACGACCTGATGACGGTGCTGGAAACGACCGAGCCGGCGCCGCCTGGCGATCCGGCGGCTCGCGCGGCACTGGTCGGGCGGGCAGGGGGCAGCGCCCGCAACGCGATCCTGTTGACGCAGTATGGCGGGCTGGAGATCGCCTCCACGCTCGACACTCTGGTCACCGGCAGAAAGAGCGATGTCGGCGGCGCGTTTCGCCTCGCCGAAGCCGTGGCCGGCCGCGATCAGACGATCCAGTTCGATATCTTCAACCGCCGGGCGCTGGACCTGTTGTCGGAGGCGGCAAGCCAGGCAGCACTGGCTGGCGATCTCGCACGGGCCAAAACGCTGTCGGACACTTGGCATGAGGCGCTGGACGCTATATCTGAGACCGATACCTACAATCTCGACAAGAAGCAGCACGCCCTGATCATGATCGACCGCCTGAATTCTGCAATGCGAATGTGACGGTTTTCCCGATGCATGCCGTTGCCCCTTAAACCGGGGCCACTTTTGGGCGGCATGCATTGGCATCGGGATGGCAAATGCTGCCTCGATACGATATCCACCGCCACGCCTTTCCATTCAGACATTCATGACGGTTCATTCATGTCACGCGACAAGTTCTACATCACCACCCCGATCTTTTATCCGAACGGCAAGCCGCATATCGGCCACGCCTATACGGTCATTGCAACCGATGCCCTGGCGCGCTTCCAGCGCCTGGATGGCAAGGACGTCTTCTTCCTGACCGGTACCGACGAACACGGTCTGAAGATGCAGCAAACGGCCGAGAAGGAGGGCATAACGCCGCTGGCGCTGGCCGACCGCAATTCGGCGATTTTCCGCGCCATGACCGAGGCGATGGGTGGCTCGAACGACGACTACATCCGCACGACGGAACCGCGCCACTACGAATCCTGCCAGGCAATCTGGAAGGCGATGGCCGCCAATGGCGACATCTATCTCGACCGCTATAGCGGCTGGTACTCGGTTCGCCAGGAAGCCTATTTCGACGAAGGTGAGACGATCGTCGGCGACGACGGCGTGCGTCGCGAACCGCTTGGATCGCCCGTCGAATGGAACGAGGAAGAAAGCTACTTCTTCAGGCTTTCCGCCTATCAGGACAAATTGCTGGCGCTTTATGAGAGCCAGCCCGACTTTGTCGGTCCGACCGAGCGCCGCAACGAGGTGCTCAGCTTCGTCAAGTCCGGGCTGAAGGATCTGTCGATCTCGCGCACGACCTTCAAATGGGGCGTGCCGGTGCCGGGCGACGACAAGCATGTGATGTATGTCTGGGTCGACGCCTTGACCAACTACATCACCGCCGCCGGCTATCCCGACACAAAGGCCGAGCAATGGCGCTATTGGCCGGCTACGCACATCATCGGCAAGGACATTGTCCGCTTCCATGCGGTCTATTGGCCGGCCTTTCTGATGTCGGCGGGCATCGAGTTGCCAAAGCGCGTTTTCGCGCATGGCTTCCTGTTCAACCGCGGCGAGAAGATGTCGAAATCGGTTGGCAACGTCGTGGATCCATTCGCGATGGTCGAGCACTACGGTCTCGACCAGGTGCGCTACTTCTTCCTGCGCGAGGTGCCGTTCGGCAACGACGGCAGCTACAGCCATGACGCGATCGTCAACCGCACCAATGCCGACCTTGCCAATGGTCTCGGCAATCTGGCCCAGCGCTCGCTGTCGATGATCGCCAAGAACTGCGGCGGCGTGGTGCCCCAGCGCGGCGACCTGACGGATGCCGACAGCGCGATCCTGGACCAGGCCGTCGCCGCTCTCGACACCGCGCGCAAAGCGATGGCCGAGCAGGGCATCCATCTGGCGCTGGCGTCGATCTTCGGCGTGGTGGCGGAAGCCGATCGCTACTTTGCCGGAGAGGCACCATGGGCGTTGAAGAAGACCAATCCGGAGCGCATGGAAACCGTGCTGTGGACGACCGCCGAGGTCGTGCGCCGCGTGGCGGTGCTGTGTCAGCCCTTTACTCCGGGATCAGCCGCGAAACTGCTCGATCTGCTGGCGGTGCCGGCGGACAGCCGCGATTTCGCGCATGTCCACGCGGACCATGCGCTGGTGCCGGGCACCGCGTTGCCCGTGCCGGAAGGGGTTTTTCCACGTTACGTCGAACAGCCGGACGCGAACGTCTGATGCTCGTCGACAGCCACTGCCATCTGGATTTTCCAGATTTCGCCGAGGAGCGGGCTGCTGTTGTCGCTCGCGCCAAGGCGGCCGGTATAGGCCGCATGGTGACGATCTCAACTCGCGTGAAGAGATTTCAGCAAATCCTTGAAATCGCAGAGACTTTCGACGAAGTATACTGTTCGGTCGGCACCCATCCGCACAATGCCGCGGAAGAGCTGGACGTAACATCTGCCGATCTCGTGCGGCTGGCCGCCCACCCGAAAGTGGTGGCGATCGGCGAGGCCGGTCTCGACTATTTCTACGACAAGGCGCCACGCGATGCGCAGGCACAAGGCTTTCGCAATCACATCGCCGCCGCACGCGAAACGGGGCTGCCGCTGGTCATCCATTCGCGCGATGCCGATGCAGATATGGCTGATATTCTTGAGGCCGAAACGGGGAAGGGCGCCTTCCCCTTCATCCTGCATTGCTTTTCTTCCGGACATCGGCTCGCCGAAATTGGCGTCGCTCTCGGCGGCTACGTGTCGTTCTCGGGTATCCTGACCTTCAAGAATTCGGCTGAGTTGCGCGCCATTGCCGCCGATGTGCCGCATGACCGCCTGCTGGTCGAAACCGACGCGCCCTACCTGGCGCCCGTGCCGTTTCGCGGCAAACGCAACGAGCCCGCCTATGTCGCCCATACCGCCAAGGTGCTGGCCGAAACCATCGGCGTCAGCGAAGCTGAAATCGCCGATCTGACGACGGATAATTTCTTCCGGCTGTTCGGCAAGATGCCGCGGCCTGTAGAGCAAAGCGCCTGAACGATGACCGACCGGCTGCGCCTCACCATTCTCGGCTGCGGCTCGTCGCCAGGTACGCCGCGCATCACCGGCGACTGGGGCAATTGCGACCCCGACAACCCGAAGAACCGGCGCACGCGTGCCGCCGCACTCGTCGAGCGGATCGCGTCGAATGGCGGCCGCACGACTGTGGTCATCGACACGGGGCCGGATTTTCGGCAGCAGATGCTGCTGGCCGGCGTTAAACGTATCGATTCGGTCGTCTATACCCACCCGCATGCCGACCATATCCATGGCATCGACGATCTGCGCGGCTTCGTTCTCGATCAGCGCCAACTGATCGACGTTCATGCCGACAGGGCGACGATGCTTCGGCTGCGGGAAGCGTTCGGATACTGTTTCGAGACGCCGCAAGGCAGTTCCTATCCGCCGATCGTCAGGCCGCATCTCATCGACCACACCAGGCCGGTGGTCATCGAAGGAGAGGGGGGTACCCTCACCCTCGAGCCGCTGCCGCAGATCCACGGCGACATCGTATCGCTCGGTTTCCGCATCGGCGGTCTCGCCTATTGCCCCGACATCAGCGACTTTCCGGACCCCACCGCCGAACGGCTGCGCGCCCTCGACGTGCTGATCATCGACGCGCTGCAATACCGGACGCATCCTAGTCACCTGTCCCTTGGCGAAGCGCTTGATTGGATCGAGCGGCTGGCGCCAAGACACGCCGTGCTGACGCATATGCATGTTCCGCTCGACTACGCCACGGTGATGAACGAGACACCCGCCAACGTCGAGCCGGCCTATGATGGGATGGCGATTGAAATCCCTTACGAATCAGCATGATGCGAATAAACCCTCATACGGTCTTCCGGCTCCTTGACGCAAATATCAGCAGCGTTCCGATCCGCTCGTAGCCCATCCGGGGATAAAGCAGCGCCCCGACGTGGGTTGCAGCCAGCGCCGAGTATCTCGACCCAAAAGCCCGATCGTCGTGCAACATTCTCGACATCAAAGCCTGGCCAATGCCGCGACGCCGGTGCGACGGCTCGACATACACGCTCGAACACCATGTGGCTCCCACGGCATGAACGCTGCGTACGCGCCCAACGATATCGGCGCCATCGACTGCCACATACTGACGGAATGGCGCGCTGTCGCCGAGCAAATCGTCTGGGATCGGCTGCCTGCGGATGATCTTTCCCAACTGCGCCGCCCGTTCGGCTGTCTGCACGCGTTCGATCGAAGCAACCGCCGGCGGGCTGGGAATCCGGCGCAATCGGTGGACAAAAAAGCCTTCGGTCCGAAGCAGCCGGTAGCCGAGAGCTTTGTAGGCGGTTCGTGTCGGCCCGTCCGGATCCTCGTGCGCGATCATAACGGAAATGGCAAAGCCCGGCCGTGCATGCTGCCGCACGATGGCATCGGCCTCTTGAGCGGCGACGTCATGGACGACCCATTCTTCGCCGCGGTAATCGCGAGGATTCTTGCGCTCGGCGTCGCGCATCAGCCACAACGGCCCAACACGGCTGGCCACGTAAGGAAAGGTGCGGCTTCTGTCGGCGCTGAAGCCTTGCACGAACACTTCAATCGCCGCTTCGATCTCGCTGTTTGCCATCTTCATTTCGACAGCCTAGCGTTGGCCATCCGCTCAAGGCAATACGCCACGAACGCTCAAGCCTATGAGAATCAGCGGTAATTTACAGTTCCTGGCCCATGCGTTAGTTCCATAATCTATCTTATGCGACTTCCTGATGTGGCGGCGATAGAGTCGCCACGGGCCTTGGATTCAGATGCGCCTCTGGTAAGAACCTCTCTCATGGAAACCCTTGAGGCTCAGAAACCCAGAGTATCGGTTCGCAAGCGTGCGGCTGCGGTCAAATCGTTTCGCTGCAAGAACTTGGTAGCCGTTGTCGAAGATCCGAATGATATCAGGAACATCGGAACGGTAATTCGAAACGCAAATGCCCTCGGCGTTGAAAGAGTCTATATCGTCGATCCACGCAAAGCACTTCCTGATGACTGGCAGCAAATGCGCCAACGGAAATCGCTTTCGGAAACGTCTGTATCAGCCGTCAAATGGACGTTTGTGAAACGATTCGACAGCACTGACGCCTGCCTCAGCCATCTGGAAAAACATGGCTTTGTGTCCGTCGTCACCTCGCCGCATATAAAGGGAAAGACCAGCGTTTTCCTGCACGAGGGCGATTATACCCAGCACACCAAACTCGCTGTCTGGTTCGGCAATGAGAAACGGGGCATCAGCACCCTCGCGGTCGAGCGCAGCGAGATGTGCGTAGCAATTCCAATGTTCGGGATGATCGAGAGCCTAAACCTCGGAACCAGTTCGGGTATCGTACTCTACGAAATCGCGAAACAGCGACGCGAGTATCAGAGCAAATACCGCCGCGGTAGCCGGAAGGGAAAACGCGCTGAGCCACTACCTACTGTAATGCGTCGCGAAATTGGCGGCTTTGCTTCGAGCGAAACCGAAGGACAGACCTGAGCTGACGCGAATCTCAACCGACCGTTGGCCGGCTCTACTTCCGTATAATGGCTCCGGATGTGCGGCTGTCGGCGGCGCGCTCGACCCGTTTCAGTTTGTGGGGCGATCTCGCCCCTACTCCAGAATGACCACGGCTTCCACCTCGAAAAGCATGGGGTCGATAGCAAGCTTGGGAACCGGAACCAGCGTCTGCGCCGGCAACGCCGCGCCGAACATGTCCTTGACGTTCTCGGTCAACACCTCGAGCTTGGACATGTCGTGGTCGACCACGAAGACCGTGAGCTTGGCGACCTGGTTCGGCCTGGCGCCGATCCCCTCAAGCGCGGCACGCAAGTTTGCGTAGGCCTGCTTAACCTGGACAGCGAAATCGGGCGACAAGGCGCCCATGCTGTCCTGGCCGCCCTGCCCGGAGATGTAGGCAATCCGAGCTCCGCGCGGTGCGATCACCGCGGTGCTGTAGCCATTCGGCGACGGGTCGTAGAGAGTCTGTGGATTGATGATGGTCAGCTTGAACTCGTTCGCCGGCGACGCAGCGGGAACTGCAATGGTCATGACGATTAGCCCTCCGATAAGCAGATGCTTGATTGTGCGTGACATGGTTTTTCGCTTGGCTCCGCAGGCTGCGAGCAACCTACCCTGGCGCCTGCAGATTGAACTTTAACCAAATCGCCACGTGAATCGTGCGATGTACGAGACATCGTTTAGTACGTCGTACGAGTCAATCGTTCCAGATAGACATTCGTTGTGTTGCCGGTCAAAATCGATGTTCTGAAAAAGCGAGGACGACGGATGGTAGCCAAACGCAGCGGCGCCCGGAGCAAAGGGGCTCAAAGGCTAAGCGTCTCGCTACAGCCCATGCAGGAAGCGAGCAGCGAGCCGCCGCTGTCTCGAGAGCGTATCGTGGCGATCGCCGTGGAACTGCTGGACGCCCAGGGCATAGACGGATTGACAATGCGTCGGCTGGCCGATCGCCTCGGCTCGGGTGTGATGAGCCTGTATTGGCATGTCGACAACAAAGAGGATGTCTTTGATCTGGCGCTCGACTCGGTGCTCGAATATCGCGGACCGCCCGACATGGTTGTCTCTCGAGACTGGCGCGGAGACGTCGTTCATATGCTCGAAGACTGGCGCGCCAGAATGTTGCGCCATCCTTGGTCGGCATCGCTGTTGCCGCGACGGGCGCTTGGCCCGAACATTCTCAGTCGCCTGGAAATGCTGAGCAAGACCTTGTCCAGAGCCGGTGTTGTGGACGCGGATCTCAACGCCGCGATATGGTCGCTCTGGAATTATGTGATGGGCGCCACCCTCACCCGGGCAAGCTTCGACCTCTCGGAAGAAGACAGGGCAGCCGCACAGCAGCGTCTTACACATCTCAGCGAACACTATCCGACAATCGAACGCTCTCGTCTGCTGTTGGACAACGATTGGGACGGCACTTTCCGAAAAGGCCTGGACTTCCTGCTCGATGGCCTCTCGGCAAGATAGATTCCGGCGGCTCCGCCCGGAGCAGACCGGATGGCGCTGCTTTGCGCACGCCAGTTTGACGCAATAGCTCCCAGTCCACATCATCACATTTGGCTCGCCGCCAAGGCGGCACAGGCAACGGGCAAGCCCGGGTGCTCGATCCCATCGGCCGCTGTGGCTGGCGCGGCTGCATTGCAGCTGAATTGGTGCAACTGGCGATGTCGTTGTTACGCATTGCCAAACGCTGGCCGGAATCTCTCGATCTTTGCGCAAACCTTTTTGCCTGACATGCGTTGTTTCCTCTCCAAGCCAAGGAGACGATCATGCAGATGAAGTCGGAAATAGCCGGTGAAGCGGCCAAGCAGCGCCATATCCAACGTGGCGTCGATGCCAAGGACAAATCGAAAGGCAATGGGAAGCAGCAAGGCGCCATGCAGGCTGGCGCCCGTGAATATCCCGAGCCCCCCTTCCCCGAGCAACATCAGCCCAAACCGGGGCACGAATGGGCGCTAGAGCCGGAGCCGCTGTACGATGCGCCGTACTATCTCGGATCGAAAAAACTCGACCAAAAGGTAGCACTCATCACGGGCGGCGATTCCGGAATCGGCCGCTCGGTGGCGGTATTGTTCGCCCGCGAGGGCGCCGACGTCGCGATCGTCTATCTGGCCGAGGACAAGGACGCTGAAGAGACCAAATCAGCGGTGGAAAAGGAGGGACGACGCTGCATCCTGGTCAAGGCCGATGTCAGCGAACGCAGCCACTGCCACAAGGCGGTCATGGAGACCGTTGAAAAATTCGGTCGCATCGACGTGCTGGTTAACAACGCTGCTTTCCAGATCCATTCCAACGATTTCGGCGAGTTGACCGAAGAACATTTCGACACGACGCTGAAGACCAATCTTTACGGCTATTTTCATATGGCGCAGGAAGCGGTGCCGCACATGAAGCCCGGTTCGGCGATCATCAACACCGGTTCGGTAACCGGTATCGACGGTTCAAAACAACTGGTCGACTATTCGATGACCAAGGGCGGCATCCATGCCTTCACGCGAGCCCTGTCGGGCAATCTCATCGGCAAGGGCATAAGGGTGAATGCGGTCGCACCGGGTCCGGTGTGGACGCCGCTCAATCCGTCGGACAAGGAAGCCGACGACGTCTCGAAATTCGGCGCGGACACGCCAATGAAACGACCCGCGCAACCGGAAGAACTCGCGCCGGCCTATGTGTTCCTCGCCTCGCCGCATTGCTCGAGCTACATCACCGGCGAGATCTTGCCCGTCGTCGGAGGGTACTGAGTATGGCCGAAACGAAATCCGTAACCAAGGAGTAGGATGGATGGGCCGTCTGCTTTTCATGGTGGCGCTCGCTTGTGTAGCGTACCGCATCTACACGGAAACTGCAGGATCTGCTCGGCATGCGCCGCAGGATGACGATGAGGCGCTGCGCAAGCAATCAGCGGCCCTGGGCGTCGACCCGTCTCACTGACGGAGTGGAAACCTAGGTAATCCGGCCGGCCGAGTTATCAGCCGGCCGGATGGCAGCCTTACTCGGCTGCCTGCAGGTTGATCTTGCTTTCCGCCATTTCGGTGAGCTTGCGATCGGTCGCCTGTTCTTCCTTCAGGTTCTTGGCCAGAACATTGGCGCAGTCCGTGCGGCCGAGTTGCTTGGCCCAGGCGATGAGCGTGCCGTAGCGGGTCATCTCATAGTGTTCGACGGCCTGCGCCGAAGCAATCAGCGCCGCGTCGAGAACCTCCTTGTCATCGACGTCACCGCTCACATCGTCGGCCTCCTCGAGAATACCGTCGATTGCCGGACAGTTGACCTCCTTGGCCTTGACGCCATGCAATTCAAACACCTGTTCGACGCGCTCTATATGGCCTCTGGTCTGGTCGAGGTGTTTTTCAAATCCGGCTTTCAATTGCGGGTCGGTCGCCTTGTCGATCATCTTCGGCAGCGCCTTCTCGATCTGCTTTTCGGCGTAATAGATGTCGCGCAGCGTGTGCACGAAGAGATCGTCGAGTGTCTTGATGTCCTTCGAAAAGAAGCCCATGGCCTTACCTTTCATTGCGCTCGGTGTGGATTTCGGCGACGGGGTTTGCACGCCGCCAGCAAAGACGGGACGGTTCCCGGCTTGTCTGGTCAACGTACCGGCACCGAAGGAGTTCCTGATTTCCGAGGGCGAACCGCCCCTTCTCCAGACCTGCGATCCGGTCGGTGGGGAGCCTTTGTCTCGATCACACGTTCTAGCCGCAGGGCAACCGGAACGAGAAGGGTCGGCGGAATGTATTTCATTGCATTGGCGGCAGACTATGACGGCACGCTGGCTCATGATGGGATCGTCGCCAAGAAGACGCTCGCCGCGCTTGAGCGGTTCAAGAAAAGCGGCCGCAAGCTGGTTCTCGTCACCGGGCGTGAACTGCCCGATCTCAAGCGCGTCTTTCCCGAGCTTAGCCTCTTCGACAAGGTCGTCGCTGAGAATGGCGCGATGATCTACACGCCGGCCAGCGAGGAAGAACGGGTGATCGCCCCATCGCCCGAGCCCAAATTCGTCGCCAGATTGAAGCGGCAGGGCGTCAAGCCGCTTTCGGTCGGGCGATCGATCGTCGCGACTTGGGAACCTCATCAGGCGACCGTGCTCGATATCATCAAGAAGATGGGTCTCGAACTGGAAATCATCTTCAACAAGGGCGCGGTGATGATCCTGCCGAGCGGCATCAACAAAGCCACCGGGCTCGCTGCGGCCCTTCAGGACCTTCGACTTTCGCCGCACAACGTCGTCGGCGTCGGCGATGCCGAGAACGACCACGCGTTCCTGCAGGCCTGTGGCTGCAGCGCCGCCGTCGACAATGCAATTCCGGCGGTCAAGGATACAGCCGACCTGGTCATGCGTGGCGCCCGCGGCAAGGGCGTGGAGCAATTAATCGCAAAGCTGATAAAGCGTGATCACGCGATAGTGCCGAAGCGCCATGACGGCATCGTTCTTGGATCGTCTGGCGGCGATGATGTCTACCTGTCGCCGAGCGACACGATCCTCATTGCCGGGAGTTCCGGCATTGGCAAATCCACCTTGGCCACCGCGCTGACGGAACGCTTCGTCGAAAGTGGTTTTCAGTTCTGCGTCTTCGATCCCGAAGGCGACTATGACGGCCTCGAAGGCGCCGTTCGCCTGGGAGACGGCTCAAGCGCGCCGACAAAGGCGCAGGTGCTGGATCTGATCGCCAAGGCCGACAGCAACATTGTCGTCAATGGATTGGCCCTGCGCGTCGACGAGAGGCCGGATTTCTTTGCCGACCTGCTGCCTGGCCTGAGCAGTTTCCGCCGGCGCACCGCGAGACCGCACTGGCTCGTCATCGATGAAGCGCACCATCTTCTGCCCAAGCGGCGCGACGATACGCGGGCGGTCCTGTCATTGGAATTGCCGGGCACAATCCTGATCACCGTTCACCCCGAGGCGATCTCGACAGACGCCTTGCGCCTTGTCACAGCCATCATTGCGCTTGGCCCCAAGGCGAAGGACGTGGTGAAGGTCTTCTGCAAGGAAACTGGCATTGAGCCGCCAAAGGACATTCCAACGCCCAAAGGCGCGCGCGTGCTGTTCTGGCGGCCGCAGTCGGGCAAGAAAGTCAAGACGGTCAAGGTGGTTGAACCACGTCAGTCACTCAAGCGGCACAGCCGGAAATATGCCGAAGGCCAACTCGACGAAGCCGGCAGCTTCTATTTCCATGGCCCTGACAATGCGATGAACCTCAGGGCTCACAATCTGATGATCTTCGCTCAGATCGCCGAGGGGATAGACGACAAGACCTGGGAGTTTCATTTGCGCACCGGCGACTATTCCAAATGGTTCCGGCATCAGATCAGGGACAAGGACCTGGCGCGCGAAACCGCCGAGGCGGAAGAGGACAAGACCCTGTCGGCGCAGGATAGCCGCAAGCGGGTGCTTGACGCTGTACGCCGCCGTTACACGGCTCCGGCCACAGCCCCGGAGTGACACTCGAGAGCCAAGGCGATTAAGCTATCGCTGCATGCGAAAACTTTTTCAGTCGGACAACGCCGCCACCGCGACAATTTCAACGACGATGTCGGCTTGCGCAAGCGCTGCAACCCCGATCACCCTCCGAGGGCGGCGGGTTGTTATGGCTGCAGTGCTCGGGCAATGCTCGGCAAAGAACTCGTCCAGTACGTCGAGACGAAATTGGGTGAACTTAGAACGCCGCCATCGGGAAATGGCCCCTTGATGAAGAAGGTCAGCCGGATGAGATAGTCGAGCGCGCTGCCGAGTTCTTCCAGATCTGATTTGATGTTCGCCAAAATTGCGCGCCACTGTGCCGCCGCATCGCCAGGGAAGCCCCCTCCTCTCTTTCCGGCAGGATCGTAATTTTTCGGCGGTTGCCGTATTTCCGCAGAGGTAGACCAATCCCTTTGCTCCGGTGACGACCGTGCTTTTTCCCCACGGCATCAACCTGCCGTTTTTGAATTTCCTATGGGTTACGAGTTCCATGCTCCGTCCAGAGCTCTCGGTCGTCAGCCTATCAAATCATCTATTCTGATCGGCAGATTGCGAATGCGCTTGCCGGTGGCATGATAGACGGCACTCGCCACGGCAGCAGCCGTTCCGACATTGCCGAGTTCGCCCAAGCCCTTGACGCCGGCAGGATTGACCTGGTGGTCGATTTCGGGGACCAGGATAACGTCGACCTGTTTGATGTCGGCGTTGACCGGCACGAGATAGTCCTGCAGGTCGCGATTGACGTAGCGCGCGTGTCGCTGATCGATTTCCGTGGCCTCGTGCAACGCTTGGCCGATGCCCCAGATCATGCCACCCATCAGCTGGCTGCGCGCGGTGCGCGTGTTCATGATGCGCCCGGCAGCGAAGGCTCCGACAATGCGCGGCACCCGGATTTCGCGTGTATAGCTGTTGATGCGCACTTCGACGAACTCGGCGCCAAAGGCATATTTGACCGAATCTTCGTCGTTCTCTCCACCATGAAACTCCGATTGTCCGGCATAGAGTTTGCTGAGGGCTTCAGGCGAAGAACCCTTCGGCGCAAACTCGGCATATTCTTCGATGGCGCCGACCTGCATGGCCTTGAACACATCGGCCAGCTTGGCGGACTTGCCGGTCTCGGTAACGACCTCTTCGTCCTTCAAGTCCAGCTTCGCATTGGCCGAACCTGCCAGCGGAGCCCCCTTGCCCGCAGCGGCGGCAAACAGTTTTTCGCGTATCGCGTCGCAGGCTTTCATGACTGCGGAGCAGACGCTGGCGGTCGAGATCGATCCGCCCGACACGGGAGCCGGCGGCAAGGCACTGTCGCCCATCTCGACGCTGATCTTGTCCATGCCGACCCCCAGCCTTTCGGCCGCCATCTGGCCGGCGATGGTGCGAACGCCGGTGCCGATTTCATGCGAGCCGCACTGGACCCGAACCTCGCCATCGGCGGTGAGACGAACCCGGGCCGCGCAAGGCGCGGCGGCTGTCGGATAGATTGCCGTCGCACAGCCCATCCCGACCAGCCAATCGCCGTCGCGCATCGAGCCGACCCTGGGATCGCGTTTCGACCAGCCAAAGACCTCCGACGCCTGATCATAGCACTTGATGAGCGAGCGGCTGGAAAATGGCTTGCCTCCGATCGGCTCCTTCTCCGGTTCATTGATGCGACGAAACTCGACAGGATCCATGCCGAGGGCCACGGCCATTTCGTCCATGGCGTTTTCCAGCGCGTAGACATAAGGCGTCTCCGGCGGCGATCGCATGTAGCCAGGCGTGTTGCGGTCGGCATGAACCAGCGAAACATGCGTCAGAACGGAGCCGTAATTGTACATGCGCGCGGTGGCGGACGTGCCGCCGACGACATAAGGGTCAGGGCGTGACGTCACCTCCCAGGCCTCATGTCCGAACGCCGTGATGCGGCCGTCCTTGCCGGCGCCCATGCGGATCCGATGCCGCGTTTCGGCTCGATAGGTCTGCGTACCGAAGGCTTGCATGCGATTGACGACGCAGCGAACCGGCCGGCCGATGCGCCGCGCCGCGACGGCAACGATCGCAGTGCGTGCCGTCATCGGCCCCTTGGAGCCGAAGGCGCCGCCGATATAGGGACTGACGATCCGCACATTGGCCGGATCGAGCTTCAGTTGGCGTGCCAGTTCCACCTTCCAGCCCGTAACATTCTGGCTGGGCTCGTGGATCGTCAACTGGTCGCCCTGCCATATGGCCGTGGTCGAAAACAGCTCGATCGGATTATGATGTTGGGTCGGCGTCGAATATTTTTCGTCGATCTTCACCGTCGCATCCGCCCAAGCGGCGTCGAAGTCACCGGCCTTCGCATCCTCCTTGAACATCGGGCTTTTGCCGGCAGCCGGTTCCATCTTCACGCCCTTGGAATCAAAGCTGGCGCTGGGCCGTTCGTCCTCGTAGTCGGCGCGGATCAACATCGCTGCCTCCTCCGCCGCCTCGAAGCTTTCGGCGACCACCAGAGCGATGATCTGACCATCGTGAAAAACCGTCTTGTCGTGCAAAGGCCCAATCGAACTTGCGCCGGTGTTGCCGAATTTCGGCATGTCGGTCTTGTCCAGATCGCCATAGGTGACGATGTCCAGCACACCGGGTACGGCCCTGGCGTCTTTCGTGTGAAGTTCGGAAACCTTGCCCCGGGCAATGCTGCTGGTGGCAAGGGCACCGTAGGCGACGTTGGCCGTGACGATGTCGGCGGGATAGCCGGCCTGTCCGGTAACTTTTAGCCGGGCGTCAATGCGAACAACGGGATCGCCCTGGTTTTCCCTTGGAGCGGGTGCAGCTTGGTTCATGGCTCAGCCCTTCATATCCCGGGTTTCGAGCAGCGCCCGCACCAGCGTGCGCTTGCCGAGCGATATCTTGAATGCGTTATGCTCGCGCGGTCTGGCATCGGCGAAAGCAGCCTCTGCGGCCTCCTGCGCCGTGGCTTCGTCAAGCACTTTGCCCTGTAGCGCGTCCTCTGCTTCGCGCGCACGCCACGGCACCGTCGCCACTCCGCCGAGCGCAATGCGCGCACTCCTTACCGTCTCGCCATCCATGTCGAGCGCGACAGCCGCGGACGCCAGCGCAAACGCGTAGGACTCGCGATCGCGTATCTTCAGATAGCGCGACCGGCTGCTCCACCGTGCGAGCGGCACTTCGATGGCGGTAATGAGCTCGTCGGCGGCCAGATCCGTCTCGATGTCGGGCGTCTCGCCCGGCCGTCTATGCAGTTTGGCAAAAGTGAGCGTGCGCCTTCCCCGCGAACCTTCGACATCGACGGTGGCGTCCAGCGCAACCAGCGCCTGCGCGAAATCACCATGATACGTGGCAATGCAGGCATCGCTCGTACCCAGCACGGCATGCTGGCGATTGGACCCTTCCATCGCAGCGCAGCCGGAGCCCGGTTCGCGCTTGTTGCACGGCCAAGATATCTCTCGAAAATACTCGCAGCGCGTACGTTGCAGCACATTGCCGCCCAGGCTCGCCATGTTGCGAAGCTGACCGCTGGCAGCGAATTTCAGGCTGTCGGCGAGGACCGGGCAACGGCGCCTGACATCATTGTTGTCTGCTGCTTCACCCATACGGACCAGCGCACCAAACCGGATCTTATCATCGTCTATCCTGATCTGCCGCAAGGCCGGCTCGGCAAGAGTGTTGAGGTCGAGCAGTCGCTCCGGCCGCGCGACACCGAGCTTCATGTAGTCGGCCAGATTGGTGCCGCCGGCGATGAACTGCGTGTCGGCACCGGTTGGCGGAACATGCACGGTATCGGGACGGGACGCCATGGCGATTGCCGCGGAGACGCTGGTTGGTCTTTCATATACGAATGGGCGCATCCTAAGCCCTCCTGGTCTCGTCGCGTGCCTGGACGATCGCCGCAACGATGTTGGGATAGGCCGCGCAGCGACATAGATTGCCGCTCATATATTCGCGAATATCGTCTTCCGACCCAGCATGGCCTTCGTTGATGCAACCGATGGCGGACATGATCTGACCCGGTGTGCAATAGCCGCATTGAAAGGCATCGTGGTCGACGAAGGCCTGCTGGACCGGATGCAATTCCCCTTCCGCCGAAGCCAGGCCTTCCACCGTTGTGATCTCTCGGCCCTGGTTCATGACGGCAAAGCTCAGGCAGGACAGTACCCGCTTTCCGTCGATCAGCACCGTGCAGGCACCACACTGACCGTGATCGCAACCTTTCTTGGTGCCGGTCAGGCCGACATGGTCGCGCAGCGCGTCAAGCAGGCTGGTTCGATTGTCGAGCGCGAGGTTGTAGGTCTGCTTGTTGATACGCATCGAAACCGCCGACAAATCGCGCGGTTCGGCCGGTTTTGCGGACGCGGGCTGGGCAGCTCTCGTCGGGGAATTTACAAGCGGCATCACCGCCGCCGCCGAAACAGAGGCCGTCATGAACATGCGTCTGCTCAGGCCACTGGAAATCTTGGCATCGGACATGGCTGGCTCCGGGCTGGCTGGGTCTCAAGCGACCCAAACCACTCGCGGAGGGCAAAGTTCCCTCCTCACGAGCCTGTGATCCTCTGTCGGCGGGATCGACGCAATCGGAACCTCCCCGGTCAAGCGATGGTTGTGTGCCAACAGCGGGAAGGAGGCGATCATGAGCGATAGTCGGCATGGCAAGGACGGTGACAATGGACCCGTATTCTCTGCGGAGCAGGCGAGACAAGGCGATATCATCCTGCGAACGCGCACGCGTCGGGTCGTCTTCATAGCCGGCTTGGTCGGCGTCGTGATCCTGGCCCTCGTCGTGAGGTTGGCAATCGGCTGAACCAATCCCCCTCGCCTTGCTGCTGCACTCTCCCCGGCCCGAAAGGCGCTAGCTTGCGCGGCGCGGCGGTGTTTGGCCATGCATCGCGATGCGCCATTGGCTACGCGACTCCTGTTGGAACCAGCGCGTCGAGTCGACGTTCAGCCGTTATTCAACAGGAGGAACAGGCCATGCCACGAGGCGAGAAATCGAAATACACTGACAAGCAGGAGCGCAAAGCCGACCACATTGCCGAAGGCTATGAGAAGCGCGGGGTTTCTGACAAGGAGGCAGAGCGGCGCGCATGGGCTACCGTCAACAAGGACGATGGCGGCGGCAAGAACGAAGGCGGTTCCGGCCGTGGCAAACACTCGGGCCATCCAGCGGCGCACAAAGGCGGCAAAAGCGGCGGCAAGGCATCGGCATCACGGTCTGCCGCAAGCCGATCGGAATCGGCAAGGAAAGCTGCGGCGACCCGCAAGCGCAATGCGGAACACCGCGCCCATTGATCTGAGGACGGCACTGAATGCGGCGGGAGCACAGGGATGAAATCGCAGCTCGTCAATGAGATCGGCGGACAACGGACATTCGTCGCGGTGCTCGACCCAGGCGAAGAAGCGTTCGCGGCACTGACCGCCTTCGCGGTCGAGCAGGAGATCGGCAGCGCCTCCTTGACCGCCATAGGGGCTTTCGAGAAAGCCACGGTGGGCTGGTTTGATCCGGCCTCGAAGACCTACCGCAAAATCCCTGTCGACGAACAGTGCGAGGTTCTGAGCGCGATCGGCGATATCGCACTGGGTGACGACGATAAGCCCAGCCTGCACGTTCATGCGGTGCTTGGATTGAGTGACGGCACCACTCGGGGTGGACATCTGCTTGACGGCATCGTTCGGCCAACGCTCGAAATCACCCTGGTGGAAGCACCCGGTCATCTGCGTCGCAGCAAGCGTCCGGAGCTCGGTGTCGCACTCATCGATCTTGACGATTGATCTCCAGCCCCTCCACCCGTGCTCACGCTTTCTCGTTCCGCTCAGCTGATGCTGTGTCCGGCGCAGCTTCCCAGCCAAACACGCTGCGCCCGCCAAGCAGATGCGACTGGTCGAATTCTCCCGCGACAATTTCCTTCAGGCTGGGGCCGGTCACGTATCGCTCGACTTGCCGTGACTGATCGTCGAGCCGCTTCAAGGCACCGATTTCTTCATCGCGACCGAGCTTTGCCTTCTGCACGGCCGACTTCAGAACCCCGATCGTCTCGTCATAGACCTTCAGCGGTACCGGAAATGGATGCCTGTCCTTGCCGCCATGCGCCAGCGAGAAGCGGCCGGGATCGGAAAACCGGCAAGGCGCGCCATGCACCACCTCGGCAACGAGGGCCAGCGCGCGCACCGTGCGCGCGCCGACGCCGGGGACCAGAAGGAGCTCGGCGAAATCGGTGGGACCGCGGTCCGCGGCGGCTGCGATATTGCCGTGAAGACGATGCATGACGACATCGCTTTCGCGAACGTCATGATGGGCCGGCATGACCAAATGCGGCAGCAGCGGCTGCTCCGGTTCCCGCCGACGCGTCGGCTCCGCGCAACGCTCCAATGCTGCAAACTCGCCCAGGATGCGATCGGGTCCGAGGTCTTGCAAAAGGTTCAGTTGCCCTTGGCGCGACGCGTCGGCGCGCCTGTCGGTCAGGTTGACGATCTCACCTTGATGGACGCCCTCTATGGCGGCATGCGGCTGGTCGACAAAACTCTTGAGGCCCTCGGAGAGCCAATGGTAGCGGCGCGCCACCTTGCTGTCACCGTTCATGCCTTGCTGCACCACGACCCAGCGACCGTCATCGGTGACGATGAAACCATGCAGGTAAAGATCGAAACCGTCCTGGACCGCGGCGCTGTCGACCTTGGCGACAAGCCGGCTGACGGTGGCCAGGCCCGCCCCGTCGAAGCCGACGCGTTGGCCGATGGCCTCCAGCTCATGCGGGGTTTTGCGCGAATGCGCGCCGCGACCACCGCAGACATGAATGCCGAGCTCGCCGGAGAGCGGCGTGAGGCCACGCTTCAAAGCGCCCACGACGCTGGTCGTGATCCCCGACGAGTGCCAATCCATGCCCATGACAGCACCAAAGGACTGGAACCAGAATGGATGCGCCAGCCGCCGCAGCAGCTCGTCTCGACCATAGTGATGAATGATCGCCTCGCACATCACAGCGCCAAGACGCGTCATGCGGTCGCCGAGCCATTTCGGCACGCGCCCGCCATGGAGTGGAAGATCAGCACTTCCCGATCGTTGCGTCACGTCTGCTACCTGTTCTGGTGTCCGTCATTCTCTTAACAGATAGGCAGCCCAACCGCGCAAGGAAGCATGGACACTTCCACCCGGGCCGGGTTAGCGGACGTCAAGTCCAGTTCGAGAGAACCGTTTCCATCTCAACCGTCTCGACCTGCTGCGCGAAACGTTGGTGGTAAACGGTCAGCAGTGCATCATGGGTTGCGTCGGAAGAACTGCACAGCGCGTCCGTGACGAGAACCACGCGATAGCCGAAATCGATGGCGCCGAGCACGGTGGCGAGAACGCAAACATCTGTTTCGCCACCGGTAATGACCAACGTATCGATGCCGCGCTCCACCAGAAGGGCTCTGAGGCGCCCTTCGAACCAGGGCGAGTAGATGTGCTTGTCGATGATCGCCGCTGGCGGGCAGTAGCCGGCTAAAGACGGCAACAGTTCGGTCATTTCGGGCCCGATCGTCTCGATCGTCAGGGAAGCCCAGCGCTCATAATAGCGCTTCCATGTGCCGACGCCCTGCCCCGGCTTTTCGGCTGGCAGGAAGCGTGTAAAGACCGTCTGTGGCGCGCGTCTTTCGACCAGCCTCTCGATCTGCGGGAGAACCCGGGTGATCCAGGGCGTTGCCCATTGAGACGGCTCGGCAAACAGCCGCTGCATATCCACGCAGACATGCATGCATCGATCGCCGAGAGGTCCGTATGCCAGCCCCGGCATCGACATCAGCGCTTCTCCGACCGACGATGCATTTCCCTGTTTCCTCCCTTTGTCGGCAAAGACACGCAACGCCGCGCGCAAGCACTGGTTCCTGAGATAGCCACAGGAACCGACGCAAATGGCTGGCGTTTCCGCTGAGATGAATGGAGGTGCTCGCATGAGACCGCGCGATGGACGTTGGAGCCGCAAGTCAGCCGGGGCGCCAAAATGGAACTGAGCGGAGGATGTCTCTGCGGCACGATTCGCTTCCGCGTTGGAAGCGAACCGAGAGTGCATTATTGCCATTGTGATATGTGCCGGCGAACGACCGGCAGTGCGTTCGCGGTTCTGGCCTGGGTGCCTTCCCAAAGCGTGACCTGGACCAATGCGACGCCGACCTATCGCAGATCTTCACCGATTGCCCGGAGGGGCTTCTGCTCCGCCTGCGGATCGCCGCTCAGCCTTGCCTATGACGCATCGCCCGGAGAGATCGCGCTGCATGTCGGAACGTTCGACGATCCGGCTCGCCTGGAGCCGCGCTACAATTATGGATCGAGGCAGCGACTTGGCTGGGTTTGCTGCGGAATAGACCTGCCGCACCACGATACCGAGGAGCGATGGTAAAACCATGTCTGAAGGGCAAGCCAGATGAGCATCTTTTACCGGGCGGCCAAGATTGCCGAAGAGGTCCACGCAGCACAGCGCGACAAGACCGGGCGACCGTATATCGAGCACTGCCGCCGGGTCGTCGACGCGGTCGAAACCAGGGACCAGAAGGTCGTCGCCTATCTCCATGACGTCGTGGAAAAGGGCGAAGGCTGGAACCGGACCAGGTTGGACGAGGCCGGTTTTGGCCCGACGATCGCTTCGGCCGTCGACGCCATGTCGCGCAGGGATGGCGAGGACTACTTCGCGTTCGTGCGACGAGCGGCATCGAATCCACTGGCGCTGCCGGTGAAGCGCGCGGATCTGGCGGACAATATCTGGCAGGCCCGACAGGTCGGGGCATCGACTATCAAATATGAGGAGGCACTACGCATCCTTTATGACGAGTTTCCGCGCCGTCAGCACCAGCCTTGAATTCAGATCGCCCCGCTGCGAACGGGCAATCTACTCCGGGACGTGGGGCGTGTGCCGTCTGTCCTCCGCGGGCTCAGCATCGATGCGCGCCTTTTCCGGATCGAATGCACCATGACGTGCAATGGGCCGCGCCGCGGTTTCAGGCGTCTCGTATGCCCACATGAAATCGTCAGCCGAGCTGCCCACCGCATGGACGCGCCAGTAGCTCGCGGTGCCTTTCGAAGGGGAGCGGCTGGTGGTGTTCGTCTTTTCGAAAAGGTCGAAATAGATGTCTTCGAAAGGGATGTAGAACACGGGCTCATGTCCTTCTTCCTGAAGCATTTTCGCCCGTTCCGTAGCAGCGACTATGGCGTCGGAAAATCGTACCGTCACCGTGCCGACAAACGGTTCTATGGCCAGCTGGCCAGCATGGTGTGCTGAGATTGCGTCTGAAGCTTGCATTCAAATTCTCCCTGGCTGCCGATTGATTGCGAGGCCGCATTTCGGTTCGTCATGCATGGAGACGAAATGCGCGGCGATGCGTCAGGTTCCGGCCTGTATTATGAGGTCGGATGACGACCTCACTTCAGCGCTTGCCATGGCTGTCGAGAAACGCAGCCAACAATCGCGAAACCTGATCAGAAGCCTCACGCGTCGGGAAGTGTCCGATGCCATCCAGCACCACGCGCCTGTAGAACGCGGTGAAATGCTCTTCGAGCCCCTCTGAGGACTGGGCAAACACAACGCGGTCGGCGCCACCATGAAGCGTCAGGATCGGCACCGTGATGATCTTGACCGCTGCTTGCCGGCGTTCGGCATAGCGTGGATCGGGCTCGGCCTCTTCCCATCGGACCCGATAGGAATGCAACGTCACTTCCGCCCAGTCAGGATTTTCGAACGAACTCGCGACACCATCGAAAATAGCGTCGTCGAACCAGCCTGATGGACCCCAGCTGTCCCACTGGTATCTGGCGAATTCCTTGCCGTTGTTTCGTACGAACTCGGCGCCCCGTGCCGTCGCCATGAACCATTGATACCAAAATGCTTTCGCTTGTCCGGGCGCCGGCGTTGCTGGTTTGCCTGGTTGCCAGCCGAGCGACAGCGCAGCACAGCACTTGATGCGGTCCGGGAAAACCGACGCGAGCAGATAGGATATCCGGGCGCCCCAATCGTGTCCGACGACTGCAAAGCGGCTGAGGCCAAGCGCATCGGCAAAATCCAGCACATCCTGCGCCATCGCGGCAATCTCGCCCGAGCGCATGATTTCTTTTGACAGGAACGATGTCGGCCCGAAGCCTCGCAACCAAGGCGAAAAGGTCCGGAAGCCAGCTTCATGAAGGACCGGCGAAATCCGAGCGTATGTCGTCGCGTCGTCGGGCCAGCCATGCAGCAGGATAACCGGGGCGCCGTCCTGCGGTCCACCATCGAGATAGGCGACGCGCAGCAGAGGTGTGTCGCAATGTGAGACGGAGTTCATTGGCTCTGAGGCGCAATAGCTGGCTCTGGCCTGGCGGCATGGTCAACCTGTGGGTTCTTGTTGATGGTGCCGGTGTTGGCTTTCATCGGCTCGATATTGTTGTCGCAGGCGCCGAGCGTAAGGCCAGCGGCCAGGGCCAGGAGTGAAAAGAACCTCTTCATCGAAACCTCCTCTGGTTGCTGTCCGGCAAACGAGGTTCCACCAATTTGGTTGCCTGATCGTCCTCTCAAGACGCCACGGCATCTGACGATCAACGCTTCAAGCTATTGGAATCGGCTGCAACTGTCGGATCAGGCAAAACCGGGCCACGTTCAGTCTCCGAACCCTCAGCCTCGATCTCCTGCACGGCCTGGTCCCAGTGCTCCTGCTCGCGGCCAGCCGGCCGGCCCTCTTGTTCCCAGATTTCATGGGCTCGCCGTTTGATCTTTTCTTCCCTGCTGTCCATGGCCAGATCCTCCAATTCGTCAGTCTCAATTCCGGGCCATATTTTTTGTTCCTCCTCTGTCGGGAACAGCCGCTGCCGGAGCCGCGATTTCGGGGAAGGCGCTTGTGGATTGCGTGGGACGAAACCGCTTGGTAATTTTCGTACTGATATTTTTTCGTGACACACCGATGCCCGCAGCTTTATGAATTAGGCTATCGGCCAGCGCCGAGCACGTCCCTCTCCGATCCCACTGCCCGGCGCTCAATGCCTGATCGCCCGCCGCACCGATATGGCGGGCTGTTGCTTCGATTGGAGGTGACGCCCATGCGGGAATTGCCGAAAGACATCGACGCCGATGTGGTCATCGAAATCAGCAAGCTGCTGGACGACAGCCCGCTTTTCGTCCCGGTGCGGGTCCATGAACTTGCGGCCAGGGTGAGGCAGAGGGTGAAGACCGGCCTGCCGGATCTTTCGATCGAGGAACTGATCGTGGAGATGGCCTCCGTACGTCAGCTGGCCATGGCCTTCGATCTGCCTGGATCGGAGAATGTCGTGCAAATCCCGGTGCGGTATAGCCGCTAGCACCGCGGCATCACACGCTCCATCCGGAGGTCAGGACAAGCGATGCCTCAAACATCTGCGCACCGATCTCATCGCGTACTTTGACGGTTACCTTGACGAAATCGCAGTCGGGCATTTCGTCTTGGGCAACATCCTGCAAATACGAATTGCTTCCGCTCTGGCTTGTTCCCGGGATTCGAACAGCTGCCCGTTATCATCGGGTATCGCGCCGTCACCGTTTTGAAGATCGAAATAGTACCGCTTCATTTTCGGGCCACGCTGGAAACATCTGGCGGGTCAATGTTTTCGCTTTATTGGTGGTTCCTGCCCGCTCGGCGGCCGTGCTGGTGAAGACGTGGTCGTTCAACGCACCGCAGCGCGAAGCGCCGATAGGAAAAGCATAAGCAACGCCAAGGCGTTGAGGCCGGCGGCGATGGCATGCGAATACTCCCATTGGCGCCGCAGCAGCTCCCAGTTTTCAGGCAGGACAGTCCAGTTCCGGGTCGCCTGATTGATTGGATAGGTCAGCGTCCAGAAGGCAAATTGCGTGGCGCCGATGCTGAGAAAGGCGACAACAACCAAGCCGAAAGAGGCACTCGCTCGGTAGAGCAGGATCGCCAGGGCGGCCGTAGAGAGCAATGCTCCCAGCACTACGATGGCGAACAGGCTCCATCCATCATAGGCGCGTTGCGCAGCCAGATAGTTCGGCCCGTCGACCTTCATCTTGTTGAACATCGTGAAGAAATGCGCGGCGGCCGGAACGAAAGCCAATACAACGAAAATGAAGCTGACCACTCTCAGACTATAAATTGCCATATCCGGTCTCCTCTCAGGAGAGAGCTAGGGCAATCGGCAGAGTTGAAAAGGTCTTTTTAGCGGCGGCTTTCGCCCGCGATCGTATGATCTCAAGCGAGGTCGTTTTTTAGCCCTCACTCAACTATCTCGGAACATTTTTTTTGGGTGCTGGTTCTACGCCCTGAAGGGACGAACCTTACCCAGGGAGATTTCCCCATGAAACATGTTCTCATTACCAGCATGCTGGCGATCGGGCTCGGCTGTGGAACGGCGATGGCTCAGACACAACAGCCCGAAAGCCAGTCTGGCGCAGACGCCAATTGCGCTTCCGGGCAGGCTGACTGCCAGGGCGGTTCCAAGATGGGCGAGCAGGCTCAGGGCAAGGCCAAGCTGAAGACCGATAAGCAGGCTCAGGGCAAGGCCGGCACAACCGATCAGCAGGCCCAGGACAAGACCAAGCTGAAGACTGACGAGCAGGCTCAGGGCAAGGCCGGCACCACCGCCGACCAGCAGGCTCAGGACAAGGCCAAGACGCAAACCGACGAGCAGGCTCAAGGCAAGGCCGGCACCACCACCGACCAGCAGGCTCAGGACAAGGCCAAGACGCAAACCGACGAGCAGGCCCAGGGCAAGGCCTCGACACCGGACACGACGTCGACCGGTTCCATCAACAACGTGACGGTGGAGCAGAAGACGCAGGTCACTCAGATCATCCGGGAGACGAAGGTCGAGCCTGTGTCCAACGTCGATTTTGACATCACCGTCGGCGTCGAAGTTCCGCGGCAAAAGGTCAGGCTGCATCGTTTGCCGGCTCGTATCGTCAAGATCGTTCCCGCTTACGAAAGCTACGAGTATTTCGTGCTTGCGGACGGCCGGATCGTGATCGTTGATCCGGATACGTTCAAGATCGTCCTGATTTTGACCTGATATGTCCGAGCAGTGGTCCGCCCTCCAGAGGGCGGACCGCCATTGCTGGGCTGCTATGGATTCAAAGCGACCCGCAAAAGGGACTGCAAGCGGCAGGTGATACACCCTGCCACCGCATCGCCAGGGCTAGAGACGCCCGAGCACGACCAGGATAATGACTATAAGCAGCAGAAGACCGAGGCCGCCGCCGCCGTAATAGCCGGTGCCGTAGAATGGCCCGCCGCCAAGCCCACTAAAACCGCCAAGCAATGCGATAATCAGAATGATGATAAGAATTGTGCCGAGACCCATGACTTGCTCTCCTGTTTGCGGCTTCGCGCCTTAGACGGAGCGGCGGTCGCCGGCTGATGTGATTATGAACTCGCTACAAGCCTTCCTGTTCCCGACTGAGACCGCATCGACGCTGCCAGGTTCAAGGATGTCAGGCGAACAAAGGTCACCCCGAGACGCCCAAGTAGCCCCGGTCTTTCAGCAATCCAGCGAGATGGGCGGCGTTTGATGCTGCCATTTCGATCGCACCCGAGACTTTTTCCGGAGTCGTCGGCAGATCGACATAGTTGACCTCCTGCATGGCCTCGCCGACCCAGTAGACCCCGCCATTGGCCGGGATGGTGAAGCCAACATCGTTCAGTGCCTGAAAGCATTCCGCGTGGCAGTGATGCGCACCGTCCTCATTGCCGACGATGGCCACCAAGGCCACCTTTCCTGCTGCCGGCATGCGCCCTTTGTCATCGGTCTCCTCGAGAAACGCATCCATCCGCTCCAGGACGCGCTTGGCCACACTCGAGGGCTGACCAAGCCAGATCGGGAGGCCGAGTACGAAAATGTCGGCCCCCAGTATTTTTTCTCTGAGTTTCGGCCAATCGTCGCCCTCGCCCATGTCGGAGAGCACGCCGGGCTTGATATCGTGACTGAGCGCACGCACGATCTCGCCCTTCACCTCGTATTGCATCAGCGCCGCCAGGACATCGGCGAGCAACCGATCGGTGGAGGATTTTTCTCTGTCGTTCGAAGCTTTGAGCGAGCAATTAAGTGCGAAGGCCGTGAGCGGCATGTGAATCTCCCTGCATTGTCCTAATTGCAATCGCCCCGACTTCTTCACGACAGCCCATGCGGGATCGCCCGGCATTTCAACGCCAGGATTGAATGCTTGTTCCGTAGCCGGGCCAGCAGAGAGAGTGGCCCCCTCCCCCACTTGATGACGGTCCAGCCGGCTCAGAGCGGGCTGGCTCTTGAGCACTGACCACCGCTGGAGAACAGGCGGCGGTGAGCGACGCCGGCGGAAACCGGGGCGGGCAACCTATTTGACCGCTCGTCGTTTTCTCCTGAATTCCTGAGAATGGATAGACGATGCTCGTCCAGACCCTCGAAGCAGGCGATATGCAGCTGGCTGTATCCATGGCCGGCGATCCAGGTCGACCGGCCTTGATCCTTCTGCACGGCTGGCCCCATTCCCGGAAAATCTATGATGGTGTGATCGATGAACTCGGCACGCGATACTTTACGCTGGCTTTCGATCTTCCGGAGATCGGTGGATCGCGTGGCACTCCGCCGTCGGCGGAAAAGAAGGTTCTTATGCTCCTGCGGAGTTAGCGCAATGTCCGCAAGGTGATCGAATATCGATGCAGGTCAACTGGCGGAATGCTGTGCTCCCATTCCGTGCGCGATCGTCCAGTCATGAGATACGCCGACCTTGGTTCGACGACGATGGTCCGGCGATCCCACTTGGCGCCATTCTTCCGCCGGAGCCGGAAGCTGCAAGGCGCCAGCAACGAAACACCCGCAACGTCTTCGAAATGAGGCTTGTCTCGATGCCAGCCGATGCCGGCGCCGGGACGGTATTCATTGATCAACACTTGCGCGAAGGCCTCGGCGGGCTTGCCTGCCAACGCCGCGATCTGGTCGCGCAGGGCCAACAGGAAGTCAGGGATCGGCGGGGCCTCGACTACCTGGCGCCTATCGTAGTCGTAGCGCAGGCCAAAACCCACGACGCGCCGGTTTGCCAGATGGCCATGGAAATCGAACGCCTCGAAAGGCAGGCCTTCGAGATGCCGGGCGAGTTCGGTTTCTTCTTGCGCGGTGATAAGATCAGGCTGGTAGAGGAAGCCTTCCGGCAGGTCGTCGGCAGCACCAAAGAGATCGTGCTGGAGCCCGGATGAGCCGGAGCCGAGTGTTTTCGATTTGGGTGCCGCCATCCCAGCTAGATGGTGAAGGCCAGCCCGCCTGGCAATATCGGAACCGAGCCAGCATCTGCACCCCACCCTGTGGACATCACCGCATCGGACAAAGCCTGCCAATCCGGAGATTATCGGGGTGACGGTATTCTACTCAGGATTTCGCGGGCATGCCTTGAATGCGACCGAGGGGGTTGCATGCATGTACGTACGGTTCTTACCAAACCGCGAGCCTTCGTTGCCAGTTGATTGTCAGCAACTAGATTGGCAACGCGGCATCCCCAAAACATGCCGCGGTGGCCGGCGCGGGTTTGGGCAACGGTGTCTCACCGGCATCATCGCGTCGGCCACTCGAAATGTCTTCTTGGCGGTTCAGTGGCGGAGAAGCCTCTGTTGGCCTCGGCCCTCAAGCGAGTGGCCGCTCCTGCCTCGCGGGATGCTTCGAGCCCAAATCTCCGATAAGCCGGCGGTACTGGGTTTCGGGTGGGCCGTAAGAGTCTCGAGCCAACTTCATGAGACCATCTCGATCGCGGATCGTGATCTCTCCGCGGCGCGCCCGGATATAGCCGTAACTCTCGATCATCTGGAGACCCACGGTAACCCCCGGACGCCTGACACCAAGCATGATGGACAGAAATTCATGGGTTATTATAAGCCTGTCGCCGACAGTGCGGTCGCTGCACATCAAAAGCCATCTCGCCAGCCGGACTTCCAGGCTCTGCCGTGCGTTGATCGATGCCGTATAGCTTGTCTGAACATGGAAATATTGGACATAGCGTAACAGGAATGGCCGCAATGTAGGGCTGTCCTCCAGGGCTTCGACGAAGCGGGCAGCCTCGATCCGGAGCGCCTCGCATGTCGACTGGACGTAGCAATCAAAGTTCGCCTGGTCGTCCCCCATGATCAGGGCCGAGCCGGTCATTCCTTCGAACCCGATGATTCCGACTTCCGCTTCGGTCTCTGCGGAAGTCTTGGCCACCACCGACGCCAGTCCACTTTCCAGAAAATAGACGGCTTCGATCTTCTGCCCCTCGGTCTCCAGCGGCGCGCGCAACTCCAGGAAAACGCTCGCCAGATGCGGCTTCAGCCGCGCGAAATCCTCCGCGCTCATGCGGCGAAGCAATTCGCTCTTGGCTTGCAGTATCTGGTAATCCACGAGACTCTTTTCCCTTGGGCAAGAGCACTGGGATCTCTTAGCCGGCCGCGCCCGTCTAACGAGCGGACGGTAACGAACCATAGACCTCGTCTCGCGCAGCACTAGACGGGCCGGCGCGTTGGTATGAAACCGACAGTTACTGCTGAAGACTCGAAGGCCTTGTTGGCTGACCATCTTTCGCCAGCAAACGAGCCTCCCGCAGGATAGAGGCGCGATCGAACCCGAGGAGCGATATGATATCACGTATCTGCTGTTCAGTGGCGCCTGTATCCCGCGCAAGCGCGGTTATCGCGACTACTGGCAGACCGGGGTGCTCGGGCTCCTTCGCCATGCAACGCCATGCCTCGCGATGGGCAAGAGCGATGGTCACTCCCAAGCGTCAGCGCCCAATTGTGCTGCTGACGATTGCCCTTTGTGTACGCTTCCGTACAGAGCTTTGCGAGTCAATTCGGCCAAGGCTGATTTGAGGGTTCTTGCGCCCTTGCGTCGTCCGTCCGTCGCCCCGAAATTCTTCGGAACGATTGCCCGGCTGAGAGGTTCAAATATTCCACCCAACAGGAGTCTCGAACGATGGATCACACCAACCACGTACGCCTCACAAGCACCGAACTGACGCCAGACATTCTCGAAGACGCCACAATTTACGACGCGGACGACAACAAGGTCGGCAGCGTTTCGCACGTCCACGGCTCTGGAGCCGCCAGTCAGGTCGTCATCGATGTCGGCGGCTTTCTCGGCATAGGTGCCAAGCCGGTGGCCGTTCCCGCGAGCCAGTTGGAATTCATGCGCGATGAAGACGGCGACGTTCACGCGGTGACGAACTGGACCAAGGATCAGCTCAAGAGCATGCCCGAGCATCACGATGCATGATTTCGAGGACTTCACCTTGAACGGGAGCGGCCGCTTGGCCGCTCTCTGAACGTCCCTTGGGCGCGACAGGATGGACAGACGATGCGGCGCGAGACCGGAGCCTGCTTCTGCGGAGGGATCGCCGCAGCCATGGACGGAGAGCCTTTCTGGATATGCTACGATCACGACGACGATTGCCGCCGGGCCATCGGAAGTCCGATGACAATCTGGGTCGGTTACCGGCCTGAGCAATTTCAGCTTCTTAGAGGGACACCGAAGGCCTTTTCCAAAACGCCAGGCGTCACCCGCACGTTCTGCCCGGACTGTGGAAGCTCGATAGGCTATAGCGACGAAGGTTTGCCGGACGAGTTCTACGTGACGGTCGGTTTTCTTGACAAACCTGAAGGTTTTCAGCCGCAAGCCCATGCCTATTGGGATCTGAGGCTACCGTACATCGAGTTTGATGACAGCCTGCCACGCATCGACCGATATTCGAGGAAGCGCGACCCGAAGTTGGGCAACCCGCGCGACCGGTAGTCGCGGTGCAAGGCGCGAGGGCATCGGCGGAACCTGACGATCGCTAACGGGTTATTCGGGCAGACCCGTCGGGTGCCACCATGCCATCGACCGTGATCCGAAACGCACAAAACGACCCCGCCACCAGGATCCTCTCGGTCTGGTTTGTTCCGAGCGGCAAACGTTACGACTATGAGGATGTTGCTCCGGTAACTTATGCCGCTTTCACCAAAGCTTCCTCAAAAGGCCGCTTCTTCAATGAATTCATCCGAGATCGCCATCGGTATCGCCGCGTGGCGTGACAAGTTCGGACATGAGCAGACGATGCACGGAACCTGACCCGCATCGTCTCGTTGACGTCTCGTCGAAGCAAACCAGGCAATGACAATTCATCTGGATATGCTCGGGACCGGCAAAGATCGATCGGAACAGGCTTCAAGGGAGTTCAAGAGCCATGACGGCCAAGAACCAGAAGACCGAAAGCAAGGACAAGAAGGCGTTGCGCTTGGCAGAGACCACCGACGTCTCACCCAAGCAGGCCAAGGAGCTTATGAAAAAGCATGGCAAGGACAGCCCCAAGGTCGAGAAAGAAGCCAGAAACTTCAAGGCGGAGGGATAGGACGCATTGAGGCCCGGCTTGCATGACCCCTGCAGGGGATCAGCCGCCAGGCAATTCGGGATTAAGGGGGTTCGCCGGCCTTTTCGGCCGCGAGTGCAAAGGGGAAGCGCAGCACCAGGTTGCGGTTCTCGTCAAAAATCTCGAAGGCCAATCCGGTACGTAGCGGCTTGCCATGCAGCAGCTCTTCGGCGAGGATTTCCTTCGCCGACGCCATCGCGTTTTCCTCGGCGCTCGCGAGATCAGAAAATTCCTGGCCCTCGGGATCCTCCTGCAAGCTTCCGCTCTCGTCTCGAAGGTCGAGAAAGTACCTGGACATGCCGACTGAACTCCTCATTGCGATGATGGAATCGGAAGCGCCAGCCTCAGATTTCAGTGCCTGATGTACCTGGATTGTCGAAGAGCACAGCCAGGCCATGCTCGATGGCGCAGGCCGCAATCAGATCATCGAAGGCCTTTCCCGAAAGCGGGCAACTTGGCATCACCTCCCGAATTGCGGTTCCGGCCCTGGCGGTAGAGATCACATCGTGGCGTTTCTTGCGTGTCTCGACATATTGCTGGACCAGGATTTTCAGGCGCCTCACCGCAACATCGTCCGTAAACATGGATTCCTCAGCCAATGCCTGAAGTATGGCTGTCGGCGTGATCATCGTGCCGACGGTCTCGGGGTTAGCCGAGATTGCTCGCACAATATTTCCATGGGCAGTTGGTTCCCCCGACCGCTTGCTTGGTAATTTTCGTACAGGGAATGCCCTTGCCCGCGCTTTTACCGAGCCGAACCGACGCCGGGTTTCCGATGCCAATGGCGAGCCTTCAGGCTTGCATCACCTTGCGGCTGTGACGTGCAACGACACTTTCCTCGTCGGTCGCAATCACGCGCACCTCCACCTTGCTCTCGGGACGACTGATGATTTCGGCGTGGGTGTCGTTGGCGCGTTCTTCAAGCACCACGCCAAGCCAGGTCAATTTTTCGCATATGGCCTTGCGGATGGACGCAGACCGTTCGCCGATGCCGGCGGTGAACACGAGGCATTCAAGACCACCCATCGTGTTTGCAAGCGCTGCTGCTTCCCTCGCCGCGCGGAAGGCAAAAAGCGCCATCGCCTCTTGGGCGCGAGGATCGTTGCTCCCTTCCAGCGTCCTCATGTCGCCCGAAATACCGGATACGCCGAGCAGTCCCGACTTCTCGTAAAGCATCGTCTGCAGCTCCTCAGCCGCGATGCCTCTTTCCAGCAGGAAGTGCAACAGCACGCCGGGATCGATGGCGCCGCACCGCGTGCCCATGACGAGGCCATCCAGGGCCGAAAACCCCATCGTCGTATCGATGCTCTTGCCCTGCTGCAAAGCACAAAGGCTGGCACCATTACCGAGATGGGCGACGATGGTGCGTTTCGCCGCAAGAGTTGGCGATATCCCGCTGAGCCGCCCGGCGATGTATTCATAGGAAAGACCGTGAAACCCGTAGCGGCGCAAGCCTTGCCCTTCATATTGGCGCGGAAGGGCGAAGCGCCGCACGAGCAGATCGATCGTCTGGTGGAAAGCGGTGTCGAAACAACCAACCTGTGGCAGGTCCGGTTGCAAGGCGGCTATCGCGCGGACCGGCGCGAGACTACGAGGCTGATGCAGCGGAGCGAGCGGCGTCAGTCTGTCGATGGCGTCGATGATGTCTGGGGTCAGACGGACAGGTTCGATGAACTCGCTTCCCCCATGCACGATGCGATGGCCGGCGCAGAGCAGGTTCCTTTCGCCAATTTCGCCCTGCACCCAATTCAGCATCTCGCCTATGGCTGCGTCACGCGGCCTGTCGGCGGCGAGCTGCCGATCGCACTGCACCGTTCCGTCGGCCGCTTTTGCGCGGAGGGTGGGGGTGTCACCCAGGTCCAACGTGCCGCGCGAAACGAGCTGCAGATCCTGTGACGAGGCAAGATCGTATAGCGCGAACTTGATGCTGGACGAACCGGCATTCAGCGCCAGAATCGACCGACGCGTCATTGGCGCGCCTTTGCCGCGCCTTTGTCGGGCCAGCTCCATTTCTGGATTTCGGGCATATCCTCGCCGTGCTCGCGGACATAAGCCCTGTGCTTCACCAACCGGCCGTGGAGTTCGCCGGCAAACCCTTCAGCCCTTTCGGCCAGTCCCGGCACACGTTCGATGGCGGCAAGCGCGAGGTGGTAGCGATCGAGTTCGTTGAGCACGACCATGTCGAACGGCGTCGTCGTGGTGCCCTCCTCGCGGAAGCCATGCACATGCATGTTGTCATGGTTGGCGCGACGGTAGGTCAGGCGATGAATAAGATAGGGATAGCCGTGATAGGCGAAGATTACAGGCCGTGTCTTCGTGAACAACGCATCGAAGTCTCCATCGGCGAGCCCGTGCGGATGCTCGGTGTTGGACTGCAGCGTCATCAGGTCGACGACGTTGACGACGCGGATTTTCAGGTTGGGGATCGCAGAGCGCAGAATGTCGGTCGCGGCCAGCGTTTCCAGCGTCGGCACGTCGCCGGCGCAGGCCATGACCACGTCGGGCTCCTCGCCCTGAGCAACCGTACCGGCCCATTCCCAGATGCCCGCCCCCGCCTTGCAATGCGCTTCGGCTTCTTCAATGGACAGCCATTGCGGTGCCGGCTGCTTGCCGGCGGTAATGACATTGATGCGGTTATAGGTTCTCAGGCAATGATCGGTGATCCACAGCAGGGTGTTGGCATCCGGCGGAAAATAGAGCCTTACCGTATCGGCCTTCTTGTTGGCGACCAGATCGGCAAAGCCCGGATCCTGATGGCTGAAACCATTGTGATCCTGCCGCCAGACATGCGAGGTCAAAAGGTAATTGAGCGAGGCGATCGGCTTGCGCCAGGCAAGCTCGCCGGAGGTCTTCAGCCATTTGGCATGCTGGTTGACCATCGAATCGACAATGTGGATGAAGGCCTCATAGCAGGAGAACAGGCCGTGGCGGCCGGTGAGCAGATAGCCTTCAAGCCAGCCCTGGCAGAGGTGCTCGCTGAGCACCTCCATGACACGTCCGTCACGGGAAAGATGGACGTCGTAGGGTTCAATGCGCTGCATCCAGAGCCGATCGGTAACTTCGAACACCTTGTCGAGGCGGTTGGATGACGTCTCGTCCGGCCCCATCAGGCGAAAATTCCGCGCCTCGGCATTGAGGCGGAACACCTCGCGAAGATAGCTTCCGCAAATCCGCGTCGCTTCAGCGATAACGCCTCCCGGACGAGGAACTTCCAGCGCCAGGCTTTTCCAGTCGGGAAGCACAAGATCGCGCTTCAACAGTCCGCCATTCGCGTACGGGCTTGCGCCCATGCGCTTTGTCCCTGTTGGGGCAAGTGCCGCGAGCTCCGGCAACAGGTGCCCGCTTTCATCGAACAGCTCTCCCGGTTCGTAGCTTCGCATCCAGTTTTCGAGGATCTTGCGGTGGCCCTCATTTCCGCGTGCGTTCGACACCGGCACTTGATGCGAGCGCCAGAAACCCTCGACCTTCTCGCCATCGACCTCTCTGGGACCTGTCCACCCCTTGGGGCTGCGCAGCACGATCATCGGCCATTGCGGGCGTTGACCATCCCATCCCGGAGCCCGGGCCTGTTCCTGAATGGACCGGATGCGATCGAGCACCGTGTCGAGTGTCGCGGCCATCGACTGGTGCATGGCAAGCGGCTCGTGGCCTTCGACGAAGAACGGTTCGTAGCCATAGCCGGCGAAAAGATTTCGCAACTCCTGATCGTCCATGCGGCCGAGGATCGTTGGATTGGCGATCTTATAGCCGTTGAGATGCAGGATCGGCAGGACGGCGCCGTCCGAGGCTGGGTTCAGGAACTTGTTGGAATGCCATGCCGCCGCGAGCGGACCGGTCTCGGCTTCACCGTCACCAACGACGCAGGCAACCACCAAATCCGGGTTGTCGAAGGCCGCACCAAAGGCGTGAACCAACGCATATCCCAATTCACCACCCTCATGGATGGAGCCTGGCGTCTCGGGCGCGGCATGGCTTGGCACGCCGCCGGGGAAGGAAAACTGCCGGAACAGTTTCCTGAGGCCGTCTTCGCCCTGCCCGATATCGGGATAGACCTCGCTATAGGTGCCCTCGAGCCAGGTGTTGGCGACCATTGCGGGGCCGCCATGGCCCGGCCCGCAGATAAACAGAGCATCGAGGTCGCGTTCGCGTATGACGCGGTTCAGATGCACGTAGAGAAAGTTCAGCCCCGGCGTCGTGCCCCAATGGCCAAGCAGCCGCGGCTTGACGTGTTCGGCCTTCAACGGTTCGCGCAACAGCGGATTGTCGAGCAGATAGATCTGGCCGACCGAGATGTAATTCGCGGCGCGCCAGTAGCGGTCCATGAGGTCGATCCGTTCGTGGCCGATAGCCTGCGGCGTCGCGGCAGCCTTGTCGTTCATCGACATCTCCAGCTTCGGTTCGCTGGTGATAACTGGGGCATCTTTGCGCTTGAGCAACCCCTGACTGACGCCGTCCGGGACGGCGTCGCGACCCGCGCGGCCGAGAGACCGGACGCGACCTCGGCCGGGCTTGCGGCCCCTGTCCGCAAATAGGCGGGAACCTTGAAGTCCTCCGGCGGTTAGAAACTGGAATCGCGAAGGCCAGGCTCAAGGCAGGTACCGCGAAGGATAGCCTCGAAGCGTTGCACCAAAGGGAGCTAAAAGATGCTCGATCTTCCTCGTGCCCGTGATCGAATGGTCAATATCCATGTCGGCCGGCGTGGCATCCATGACCGTGAGATTCTGCTGGCAATGCGCGAAGTTCCACGCGAGGCCTTCGTCGAACCCGGCTTCGAGGAATTTGCTTACGAAGATACCCCGCTGCCGATCGCCGACGGCCAGACCATATCTCAACCCTACATTGTCGCGTTCATGATCGAGATGGCGGATGTCAAACCGGGTGACCATGTGCTCGAAATTGGCACCGGCTCGGGGTACGCGGCCGCGGTGATGAGCCGGTTGGTCGAACAGGTCTACACCATAGAGCGTCATCCCGGTTTGGCCGAAACCGCGAAGCGGCGGTTTGAAAAACTCGGCTACCAAAACATCGAGGTTCGGACAGGCGATGGCACCAAGGGCTGGCCGCAGGCGGCGCCGTTCGACGCCATCGTGGTGACAGCCAGTGGTCCCGGCGCACCGCTCGCCCTTCAGGAGCAACTCGATGTCGGCGGCAGGCTCGTCATTCCGGTCGGCGACGACCCGGATTTGCAACGTCTGCTCAAAGTCACCCGGACAGGCGCCGCAACCTATAGCGAGGAGGATTTCGGCGGCGTGCGCTTCGTCCCTCTGATCGGCGAGCAGGGTTGGTCGGAAAACGGCACGGCCACCGACGTTGGTCGTCCGCTTCGACATCCCCATCCGATCAGCCTGCCTGATATGATCGCGGCCGCGGCCGAACCCCTGCCCGATTTCGACGATCCGGCCTTCGGCGCATTGTTCGATCGGTTCGCCGACCGGCGCATTGTTCTGCTTGGCGAGGCAAGCCATGGCACGTCCGAATTCTACAGGGCGCGCGCGGCGATCACCCGCAGGCTCATCGAACGCCACGGCTTCACCATCGTCGCGGTCGAGGCAGACTGGCCCGACGCGGCGGCGATCGACCGCTATGTTCGCCATCGTCGGCCGCGAACCGGCACTGGTGCGCCATTCCAGCGATTTCCGACCTGGATGTGGCGCAACACCGATGTCGCAGCCTTCACCGACTGGATGCGCCGTCACAACGAGAAGCTAGAGCCTTCGGAGCAAGCAGGGTTCTACGGCCTCGACATCTACAATATGAGCGGTTCCATCGGCGCGGTCCTCGACTATCTCGACCGGGTCGATCCCCAGGCAGGCAAGATCGCGCGCGAACGCTATGGCTGCCTGACGCCCTGGCAACACGAACCGTCCACCTACGGCCGCGCGGTGCTCACCGCCGGCTATCAAAAATGCGAAAAAGCGGTGCTGGAACAATGCCGGGACTTGCTCGCCAAACAGCTCGAATATGCAAAAAGGGACGGCACCGACTTTCTCGACGCCAGTCAGAATGCCCGGCTGATCGCGTCCGCCGAACACTACTACCGGATCATGTACTATGGCGGTGCGGAGTCCTGGAACCTGCGCGACACGCATATGTTCGAAACGTTGGAACATTTGCTGCATGCCGGCGGCCCCAACGCCAAGGCCGTGGTGTGGGCGCACAATTCCCATATCGGCGATGCCCGCTTTACCGAGATGGGCGTCGTCAGGGACGAACTGAACATCGGCCAGCTCTGCCGGCAGCGTTTCGGGGATGAGGCAGCGCTGATCGGTATGGGCACGCATTCCGGCACTGTAGCGGCCGCCAGCGACTGGGACGGCAAAATGGAGGTGAAGCAAATTCGCGCGTCGCACGCCGACAGCTACGAACGGCTTTGCCACGATTCCCTTGTGTCGCGGTTCCTGCTCGACCTCGGGCGCGACACAACGCTGCGTGAGCGGCTGCTGGAACGCAGGCTGGAGCGATTCATCGGGGTGATCTACCGGCCGGAAACCGAGCTGGGCAGCCACTATGCGGACGCTTCCCTGCCCCGGCAGTTCGACGCGTTCCTATGGTTCGACAAAACCGCGGCAGTGACGCCGCTTGGCCCGGAGCATGCAAGAACCGGCGTTCCCGACACCTACCCGTTCGGGCTTTAGCCGGCGCGCGGCGAACCAATGAAGAAGCTGAGGCGTGGAACCGGAACGAACTATCCGGTCTGCGATTTCAAAACTGCAATCCCCGTCGAAGGAGTTTTCTCATGACCGGAACCAAACATCCGAAATGGAAGAAACCGAGCGATGCCGACTTGGCGAACAATCCTGGTATCGGGACTTCCAAGGGAACGATCAAGGAAGGCGAAGAGTTCGAGCTTGAAGGCGAGAACACGGTCGAAGGTGACGTCGAAAACGACACGACCGCCGCTGGCGGGATCGATCCAAGACAAAAAATGCGGACCAACAAATAGCTGCCCTGCGCGTCGCTGCGATCAACTTCGCCGGAAGGAGTGAACCATGCCACTTGCCCTTAGCAGTGCCGCCTTTGCCGAAGGCGGACAAATTCCCGAAAGATACACACGAGACGGCAAAAACGTATCGCCGCCGCTGAAATGGTCTGGAGTGCCGGACGAAGCAAAGAGCCTCGTTCTCGTCGTTCAGGATCCTGACGCGCCGAGCGGAACGTTTGGTCATTGGGCGGTGTTCAACATCTCCCCGGACACGAGGGAACTTCCCGAGGCCGAAAGCGGCAAGCCGGGTCCGGGCGCCCTCAGGCAAGCAACGAATGATTTTGGCAACGCCTATTACGACGGCCCTGAACCGCCGGTCGGACATGGCGTTCACCATTACCATTTCCGGCTGGCCGCGCTCGACACGCCGAGCCTTGCCATTCCAGCCAGCGTGGGCATCGAGCGCATCTGGCGGGAGGCGCAGAAACATTCGCTTGAGCAGGCTGAACTCATCGGAACCTACGAACGCAATTCGTAAGTTAATGACCAGGGGCGACCGAGGTGGCCTGCTGCACGGAACGGTTCTCCTCCTCGCCGGTTGTCTGGGAAAGGAGATGCCGCCATGTTTGGAGATATCATGTGGTTGGTCGTCGTTGCCGGCGGCCCATTGCTGCTGATCGTGCTGATGGCCTATGCCGTTATCGCACGCCGTCGGCGTGGACCCGCCGAACAACGGGAGAGCGACCGGGCGACCAACCGGCTATACCAGGACAAGCGTTGATCCGCGTCGGCAAGACAATCCGATTGGCAAGACATCCAATCGGCAAGACATCCAATCGGCAAGACATCCAATCGTCAAGACAGGGGATCGTATGCCGCACCGAAGCGACGACGATCCCCAACTACGGTCAGCGCATTATCCTTTGCCGCAACCATGCAAAGAACCTGCCGCTGATGGCTGAGCGGACCCGCGTCGCAGCCCAGCGCGCTTTCATGGTTGAGCCGACGTGGCAATCGCAGACGATGTCGTGCAGCTGCCAGTCGTTGAGCTCGAAAAAGCGCCTTGCCTCACCGTATGTGTCGTCCTTTAAACCCGATGCGCGCAGCACTGGATCCTCGAAGGCGACCGAAATTGCCGTTCCCTCGCCCCGCATCAATGAACGTGCTTCAGGGTGCAGATGTTCGGTGCCTGCAAACGCCCCAAGGCATCGCTCGGGATTACGCTCCAGCAGTTCAGCCCAGCGCTCTATGCGCTGATTTCGTGTCATGGCGGAATAAGCAGCCGACGATTCAATCTTGGCGACGGCATGCAGTTGGTCGAGTGTTTGATGTTTCATGGCCAGCTCCTGTTGAGGCAGCGAAGCGCCCACGCCTTCAAGGGAATTACCGCGCGTTAATGCTTCGACAAGAGCGCCAGGCTGGAGAATTCGACACAACCAGATTGGGCCGGCGGGATCATAAACACGCCGGCTGCGTTCATCGACGGGGGCCGCTTGTGACAAGCCACTGATCCGCGACGGGATGCATCCATGTTCATCCAGCCAATCGACTATTTCCTTGCCGTCTGGTTCGCTCTTGCCGCCGCCTCGACGCTTTATGTCGGCTTCGATCAATACCGCAACAATCCCGAACCGGTGGTGATGAAATGGGGCTTCATCCTGGTGACCCTCTATATGGGTCCATTGGGGCTGCTGCTTTATGTGCTTGCAGACAAGGAGCCACGTCCAGGCGAGCATGAAGACTTCACCAGGCCGCTGTGGAAACAGGGGGTCGGCTCGACCATCCACTGCGTTGCCGGCGATGCGACCGGCATCATTCTCGCCGCAGTCATCACGGCAACGCTTGGCCTGCCGATGTGGCTCGACCTCATCGTCGAATATCTGGCGGGCTTTGCCTTCGGCCTGTTCATCTTCCAATCGCTGTTCATGAAATCGATGATGGGCGGCACCTACTGGGAGAACGTGCGCAAGAGCTTCTTGCCCGAGTTCATCTCGATGAATTTCATGATGGCCGGCATGGCGCCCGTCATGAGCTTTCTGATGATGGGACGCGACATGCGCGCCATGGAGCCGACCGAGCTTTTGTTCTGGGGCGTGATGTCGATCGGCGTCATCGCCGGCTTCACGCTCGCCTATCCGGCCAATGTCTGGCTGGTCGCGCGCGGGCTGAAGCACGGATTGATGACGCAGCGCCCGCAGGCGAACGAAACGAGCAGTGGAGAGCCGACCGCCCATCAACAGCACGCTACGCATCACCCCAACGCCGGCGACGATCGACGAAGCCGCAACACCTCCCACAAGTCCAAACGCAGCGGCCATCAGATGGAGACGGACGCTACGACGCCGCAGATTGCAGCCCTCGGTATTGTGTCGGTGTTGGCGTTGGCGATCGGCATGGCCGCGCCGGCGAACTGGCTGAACCTGACGCTTTCGGCGCGTGACGTCGGCGGCGCGATCATGCCGCAAGGCATGATCATGGGTAGCGACACGCCGGCGGAATCCATGCGTGACATGGCTGCAACCGATCCGCGTCGCGTTACCTCGTCCTATGGTCTTGCCGCCAAGGGCGACCAGGAACTGCCATTCCGTCTAGAGGACGGCGTCAAGGTGTTCGAGCTCAGACCATCGGTGGTCCGCTGGCAGATCCTGCCCAACGTCGCGGTCGACGCCTATGCCTACAATGGCCAGATTCCCGGTCCGCGCATCCACATTCGCCAGGGCGATAAGGTTCGCATCGACGTCACCAACGACCTGCCCGAGGAAACCACGGTGCATTGGCACGGCATGATCCTGCCGAACCAGATGGATGGACCTGCCGAGATCACCCAGCCGCCGATCGAGCCTGGACAATCCTATTCCTATGCGTTCACCGCGACCCAGCACGGGACCTACTTCTATCATCCGCATGCCAAGCCGGACCGCACCCAGGCGCTGGGGCTTTATGGGGCGCTGATTATCGATCCCGCCAATCCTGCCGACGAGGTTCCGGCTGACCACGACTATGTCATCGAACTTCAGGAATGGCTGCTGCGCGATGGGCTGACTTATCCGTCGATGCCCATGGAAGGCGGCATGCCGAACTTCTTCACCATCAACGGCAAAGCCTATCCCGCAACCGACACCATTCCTATGAAGGTGGGCGAGACGCTGAAGGTGCGTTTCATCGGCACCAACAACGGCTTCGTCCATCCAATGCATATCCATGGCGGACCCTTCGAGGTCGTCGCCCGTGACGGTGAGACGCTTTCTCCCTCGGCGCGCTTCCTAGCTGATACCATCAATGTCGGACCGGGACAGCGCTATGACGTCGTGTGGAAGGCGCTGCGTCCCGGCAAGTGGCTCATTCACTGCCACATCCCGCATCACACGACGAACAACAATGTCGAGGAGAAGGGCGGCGGCGGGCTGATGGTGGTCATCGAGGTCGGCTAGATCTGCCAACCCCTTGCGAATTTGCCGATGTCATCCGGAGGCCGCGTCGTTGCGCGCTACTTCTTGATAATGGTTCCGTTGCGCAAGTCGAATGCCTCGGTACCGCGAGCCTGGCGGTAGAAATCGTCCTGCAATTCGCCCCACTCGCCGAGAAAGGCGCCGCAATTGCTGCAATGAATTGGCGTCGATTCCTTGGCGTTGTCGGGAATGTCCATTTGGATAGTCCCACAAGCCTTGCAATCGAGTTTGTCGTCCAGCCGTCGTCCCATTTCCCAATGATTGCGCATTTTCGGCCATGAGCCAATTGTCGATTTCGTACCAAATCGCTTCAACCACCGGTGAGTCCTCCAGCCATGGCTCATCGGTCAATCGCGAGAGTCAAAAAGGACGGCCAGCCCCAGTTCCCGTGCCAGCTCGACGATCGTCTCCATCAACTCATCGTCTGTATCCTGCAAATAAGGCGCGTCGCTGCGAGCGGCCTCTATCGCCGCTTTGACCGAAACGATGTCGCCGTATCGAGCACTTCGAAGCTCCTCTGCCAGAAACGCCTTGGCGGTACCGACAGGTCTTATTGCCCATCTGGCGATGCTCATGCGGCTCCCTCCCATGGTCACCTCTGCTTTATTTTGATCCTCTCCAAGGTGCAGATCAATCGATGGTACGATTCCGTACGCAACCGCTCAGCCGTTTGGGAGACAGCCATATGACGTCGTCTGGGCCATGTTCGTTCGGCGTCTCCCCAGGGTGGGTCGACGCGAAATTGCCCAGTGTGACCAGCCCCGCGGGAACCATCGCTCGGCATGGGGGTTTCCTTCAAAATCTCCCTCGAAGGATGCAAGGAGCGACCATGCGCATGTTGACGATAGCTGTCGCACTTTCCGGGGCGGTCATCATTCAGCCCGTCTACGCCCAAACTGTTGGACCGCAGCTTCCCCAGGTGACGCCACCGCAGGGCGAAGTGCAACCGGAGCAGGCGCTGCCAGATCCAGGCTCTGCTGATTTGAATTTCACCGGCGTTGCCATTGTCGCCGTCGAGGATCTGCCTGACGAAATCAAGGCGCAGGCGGATGCCGTGATCAATCAGACCAGCGCCGAAGATTTGCTACGCCTGCAAAACTCAGTCGATGCTTCGCCTCAAGCGACATCGGCTTTGAGGGCGAATGGGCTCAATTCCTCGCAGGTTGTCGCTGCAAACATAGATGGCGATGGCACCTTGACGCTGATCATCCAGACGACGACTTGAGTCGCCGAAGCAACCATCCAGCGCTTGTCCATCTGCGGCGATGGATTTTCTGTCTCGAAGGCACATGATTGCCGACGTTGCCGCGATCATCGGATCGCTCGACATCGTGTTTGGCGAGATCGATCGATAGCCGTCCGGAGGTGTGCTTTGCCCCCGCGATAAAGTGGCTCCCCTTCGTCCTACGCGTGGACGGGAGGCTCTTCATTCTCGTCGGGATTCGGCAGCGGGGTCTCGTCCGGGAGCCTTTCCGGTTCGGGTTCCTCGATTGGCTCGGGCTTCCATGTTGGAGGCGGCACGGGCACATCGCGACTTGGGTCTGGCTGTCTTGGCTGTGGCATCTAACTATCTCCGTTCAGTCGGAACAACTCGTGCGCCGTGGCATGGTTCCTGGCAGAATCCAGCGAGATCGTTACGCCCTCGGGACACGAGTATGTTGGTCCGCCCAGGTGCCGGGGCAAAAGTTGCAGATCATTCGGAACCGGTCGGATTTTCGAGCCGTTGTCGTCGACAGGATCAAGGAGAAGCGCGATGAAGGACAAGGAAGGAAATATCGACCATACATTGCCGCAGGTCGCCATCGACGATCAGCAGGTGCGACAACTGGCGGCCACGACCGATTTGCCGTCCAGGCAGGCTCGCGAACTGGTGCGCCGTCACGGCAACGATCCCCGGAAGCTGGAAGAGTTGGCGAAATCGATCAACGCCACCAATTGAGTCAAGGCCAATGGACACCACGGCGCATGCCGCTGGCGTCAGATTTCGAGCAAGGCGTAGGGGCGGCCGCTTGGCTTGGCCACATGCATGGCGACGTTGTAGACCTTGGCTCCGCCAGGTGTTTGACCTTCGTAAGAACCGCGATGTGCATGACCGTGCACGACAGCACTAACCTGGAATCGATCGATCGTCTCCGCCAGGCGTGAAGAGCCCAGAAATGGAAATATCTCCGGCGGTTCTCCCGCGACTGTGTCGGCAATTGGCGCGTAGTGGAGGATCACCAGTGTGCGCTTCGCCCGCACCTGGCGCATCGCATTTTCAAGTCGCATTGCTTCGTTCACGCTTTCCGCGACCATCGTCTTGATCGCCGGTTCACCGAATGAGCCGAGCATGCGTGACCCGAAGCCGCCTATGAATCCCTTCACGCCGACAAAACCCACCTCCTCGATTTCGACTGCCTGCCCGTCGAGGAGATGAACATGCGCCTGGCGCAGGATCTTCGTGACGTCTTCCACCGCACCAGACTCGTAGTCATGATTGCCGAGCACCGCCACGACCGGGATCGAGCAGTTGCGCAGATCCTCGGCCAGCATCTCCGCTTCACGAGGCTTGCCGAGATTGGTCAGATCTCCCGTGAGAACGAGAATGTCGGCTTCGCTCGATATCTCGCCGAAGAGGTCGCGATACGAGGTTTGCGCATCTTCCCGCACATGGAGATCCCCGACCGCGGCAACTTTGAGCGCGCGTGCGCCCTCCTTGGGCGCGCTGCTCTCGACGGGATCAGCCATCACGGAATTCTCCCACACCACCGACGCCGGCGAAGCCCCATTCCTTGACGTCGATTTCGTAATCGGTTTGCGAAAGCAGCCGCCCACGGCAGATCTTCATCCTTGGAGACGGCAACTGCCGTTGCTTGGCGAGGCGGTCGAGCAATTCATCGAGCAGCCACGCCGGGATATGATCGCGCTCGCTCGGATAGATCCACCTGAAATTGATAAGCTGCATCAACAGAACCTCCCAGTGAACCTCCAGATAAGAAAGCAGCCGGTGCCAATCGATCTGATCGCCCGCCTTGAGAATCGTATGAGCGATATCGGCGCCATCGTGTCGCCCTCTGTCCTGGATAAAGCATTTGGACCAGATGAGTTCGGTCGGGCCGATGATCCGCACCCTGCTGCCCAACAGCTCTGTTTGGCGGGCGTGTTCCAGCCACAGGTCGCCAACAGGCACCGTGCCGTTGGCCGAGCCGAATATGACGTCGAAGAAATGCGTGCCCTTGAACACCTTGCCGAGCCACCGGTCATCCTCGATTTCGACGGCATATCCAAGCTGCTTGAAATGGGCGAGGATCCGCGCGTAGTCGCCTGCCTTGCAGAAGATATCGAGGTCCTTGGTCTGGCGGGTGACACCCGTATAAGCGCTTACCGCGTAGGTCCCGGCGACCAGAAAGGGTATGTCGGTGGCGGTAAGCTCACGGATTGCTTCCGTGTAAAATACCTCCGCCTCGGCATTTTTGAGCGTCGGCGCCGCTTTTGCATCGATCTTGGGAAGCGAGACCAGAACGTTTTCAGGCAATGGACCATTGGTCATGAAACGATGACTCCGAATCCGGCAACCGGCAGTCGCCCGCTGTGGTAACAACGTGAACCTCGCCTGGTTCCGCTATCAGGCGACCAGCCAAGGCTCATTCTCGTCACGTACTGGAAATTTCGGGATCGCGCCTGCCGACGCAAGCCGCCCCAACGTCCTCGCCGGCAGCGCAATGTCGCCTCGAGCTCGGCCCATGCCATCGCCAATGCCCCGTTGGCCCAAATTTGAAACACCAGGTGGGTGATCGATCTCGATTGTTTTAGAGTTTATTGGGCTTACCCAATCGGCACAAAGCTGAAGCCGGGGCGCTTGACTTAACCGCACCCGATCGGCGTGCGCTAAGCATCATCAGGATCCATCAAGGCATGACCCCCTCGCCTCCCTTTCTCGGCTTTCCAGACCGTCTCGCAGATGGTCACATGCCCCGCGCGGTGATCTTCGGGGCCGGTCACGGCAGCACTTATCCCGGCAAGGACAGCCGCGGCCATGCCTTGGCGGCGGATGCGATCCGCGTTGCGAGCCAGGACGATGCCGCGTTCGTCGAGCACTGGGATTTCGATCTCGGCGGCCCGCTGTTCGACGGCAAGCCGGCCTCTTGCATCGACGCCGGCGATATCTTGACCACCATGCATGACAATGCCGGCAACAGGGTCAGGATCGAGGCAAAAACGCGCGAAATCCTGGCATTGCCGGCCGTGCCGATCCTGATCGGCGGCGACTGTTCCATGACCATTCCCTTCCTCGCCGGCTTTGCGGAGCACGGGCCGGTCTGGGTCCTGCAGATCGACGCCCATATCGACTGGCGCGACGAGGTGTATGGCGAATGCCACGGCTATTCGAGCCCGATGCGCAGGGCGAGCGAGATGCCGCATGTCGCAGGCATGGTGCAAGTCGGCCTGCGCAGCGTCGGCAGCGCACGCATCACCGAGATCGAAGCGGCACGGCGCTATGGCAGCCGCTTCGTGACCGCCCGCGAGGTTCACGCTCAGGGCGTCGAAGCCGCGCTACGGCATATTCCGGAGGGCGCGCGGGTCGTCGTCACCCTCGACTGCGACAGCCTCGATCCAAGCATCATGCCGGGCGTGGCGGCGCGTACACCCGGCGGTCTCACCTACACGCAGGTGATCGACCTGATCGCCGGCCTCGGCAGACGGGCCCGGATCGCAGGGTTCGACCTTGTCGAGTTCTATCCTCTGGCTGACATTGACGGCCTGTCAGCGCTGACCGCCGCGCGCATTCTCGTCAATGTGGTCGGCACCGTCGTCCGGCAGGTTTGATATCAAAACCCTGCTTTTCGCCGCAGACCGGCCCAAAGGCGCGTGAGCGAGCTTGCGGTTGAAATGCCCTTTTCCACACCTGGGTACTCGATCCTGCCTTGTCCGGCCGGCCCGTCGCTCCAGACCAAGTTGAAAGCAATGCCCTTGAGCCCAAGCTCCCCGATCCGGCGTACGATCGTCTCCTGCAGATAGATATCGGATATTCGCACCCCATCGGCACGCTCGGGCAGCTTGAATATCTCGGTACCGCCGATTGCGTCCGCTCGAAGGACGAGGCTTTCGATCACCATTATGCCGCCATCGTCAAAGCGAACGATCTTTGAACGTTCCTCGTCCAGCGCATCGATCACGGTGGTGACATTGAAGAGCGATATTGGCTCGTCAGCACGAAGCGGCAGGAATTCACCGTACGGTTCGAGGGTTGGCCGAAGCAACTTCAACGCCCTCGCCCGCAGGATGAGCACATGCTCGCCAAGCCATGGAAAATCTGAATACTGCCGGAGCGTACCGCCGTCGTGTTCGCACAGGATCTCCATCCCGGGCGGATGCCATTGTCTCTGCTTCCGGCCGCAGAGCGTCGAAAACAGCTGGTAGTCGTCCGCCTGTCGAGGAAGGACCCATTCCTGTCCTTCGACCACGCTCAGGACATAGATATTCATCCGATCCCCCGCACATCATTGCCTTGGTAGGCTCGGCCTGCTGCGCGGTTCTTCGCGCGCGTTCTCACCGCTGATCCGCGACAGCCGTTTGCGGCACCGGCGGCAATTCGGGTGCATCCATCCCCTTGAAAGGGTCACGCCAGGCGTCGATGTCTTCAAGCCGACGGTACCAGCGGCTGACAGAGGAATAATCGTCGAGCGGCAATCTGGCGGCATCGTTGAACGGCAGAAAGGTCGCCATTCGAAAATCGGCATAGGAAACCGAATTCCCGACCAGCCACTGCCGCTCGGCAAGCACGGCGTCGAGTATTGCCGCGGCTGTATGGAATTGGTTTAGGCCCTCCTCCACCCGCTTCTGATCGATCGGGCCGATGCCGTACCGCTGTTTGGTCCCACGTTCGAAATGCACCGTGTCGCAAGCGAGTGCGAAGTGCTCCTTGCCCCAGCTCAGCCAGCGGATCATCTCGGGTTCGTCATCGCCGGTGCGCCAGAAATCCGAATGCGCGTTGCGCGAGAGCCTGCAGGCTATGGCGTCTGCCTCCCAGAGGCTCTTTCCCTCATCATCCACAAGGATGGGCAGTGAGAGATTGGGATTTAACGGCCGATATTTCTCCGCCTGCCCCGGAGCGAAGGGCGAGGCGAATTCAAATTCGACTTTCGCGTCGAGATGGAGTGCCGCCGCGACTGCCAATCGAGGATTCGGATTGCGGCTGAAATACAGCTTCACTGGGCACTCCCGACATGGCTGGATCTGCCGATCAGGAACGTCATAGCAGCCGTATCTGATAGCTCATCACGCGCTTTGCCCCCGGCGCGATCAGCATCAGGCCCGGTTTGTCGACAAAATCACCATCGAAATCCACCGGGCTTGCAAGGCCGTGCCAAGGTTCGATGCAAAGGAATGGCGCGCCGCTCGGCTTTGACCAGACGCCCAACTCCCGAACCCCTTGCCAGGACATCTCCAGAGCCGGGCCACGCTCGGCGGCATAACGCACGCTGGAGCTGGCGGGCTGGTCCATGATCACCGCGTCCTCGTCGAACAACCGCTCAGAGAGCGGGAGTGTGTTGCCTTCGACAGGCGTCGGCTGTGGCGTTTTCAGCAGCAGTCCGTCCTTAAGGCGGCGGATCGGCGCCGGCTCATCATCGGCAAAGGTCAGCCGGTAGTCCGTCTTGGCCAAATCCGGCTGCAAGGGCCAATTGAATGCCGGGTGCGCCCCGATCGACGCCGGCAGGAACTCATCGCCGGTGTTGGTGATGTCGAAAGTCACATCAAGCTGCTGGCGGACCAGCGTGTAGGTCACTTCAAGCCGAAAGGCGAACGGATAGCGCGCCCGGGTGTCGGCGTCGTCGGTGAGCACCAGCGTGCAGGATCGCGGCCCCTTCCGCGCCCAGGCAAACGGCTTGTCGCGCGCAAACCCGTGCTGCGTCATTGGATAGGTCCGGCCGCGATGGCGCAGATGATCGCCCGCCAGCCGCCCCACGATCGGGAACAGCACCGGCGAGTGCCGCCGCCATTCTGGCCCCGCCTGCCACAGGAATTCAAATCCGTGCGCGTCTTGCAGCGCAATCAGTTCGGCACCCTGCGCGACGATGGTCGCCGAGATGCCGTCGCCATGAAGCCTTTGGCTGTCCTGTGCCACATTTCCTCGCGGGTCGTTGTTGAAGGCCGGCGCGGTGGGCAGACTAGCAAAAGCTCTTGGGGACTCAAGGTGTAGCCTGGTTCTGCAGGAACGAATTGTGGCCGGAGGATCTCCCTCCGGCCACCTCTCCGCATCAAGAGCAATAACCCTCGCTCTTGCCCACAGCGGATAGTCGTTATTCGCGTTCGCCGGTAAAATTCAGCAGCAGCTGGAAGATGTTGATGAAGTTCAGATAGAGCGAGAAGGCGCCGAAGACGGCAAGTTTCTGGCGCGATTCCGCGTCGAAATTCTCGGCATACTGTTCTTTGATCGTCTGCGTATCCCAGGCGGTCAGGCCGATGAACACGGCGATGCCGATCACCGAGATGGCGAACTGCAGCGCGGTCGAGCCGAGGAAGATGTTGACGATGCTGGCGATCACCACGCCGATCAGGCCCATGATCAGGAACGACGAGAACTGGGTCAGGTCGCGCTTTGTCGTGTAGCCGTAGAGACTGGTGGCGCCGAACATGGTGGCGGCGATGAAGAAGGTGCGCGCGATGCTGGTTCCGGTGAAGACCAGGAACACGGAGGCGAGCGACAGGCCCATGACCGCGCAGAAGGCCCAGAACATCGCCTGGGCACTCGCCGCCGACATGGTCTGCATTTTGAACGAGAACAGCAAGACGAAGGCGAGCGGTGCCAGCATCACCACCCATTTCAGCGGGCTGGAGAAGATCGGCACGTAGAGCGCCGGCGTCGATGAGATCATGAAGGCGACGAGGCCGGTGACCACCAGGCCGACGCCCATGTAGTTGTAGACGCGCAGCATATGCTGGCGCAGGCCCTCGTCGAAGATGGCTCCGGTTTGGGCGCCGGCGCCGACGCGATATCCCAGATTGGGGGTGTTCATTTGCGTTCTCCTTTGTGGATCGATCAGTAAAGCGTCTTGGCAAGCGTCTCGGCGGCGCGGTCGAGGTCGTGGACCTCGCTTCGTCCGACCACCGCATAGGCGACATCGCCGATCTGGAAATAGGCCGACGAAATGTCGCCCGAGGGCGCTATCGTCGGCTTGACGACGTCGAAGGTTCCGGGCCGGATCGCAAACAGCGACACCAGCCCCATGTCTTTCGTCTCGACCGCCATCTCGACGCTCGGCCCAAAGCGCGACGGATAGATCTGCACGTCGCGCACCCTCCAATCCGTCGGCAGCGACGGCATGACGATGGCAGTGGCGGCGCGGATTTCGCCGGCGTTGTAATTGGGCGCTTCCGGCTGCGACGGCATGCTCTCGCGCACCAGCGTCGTCCTGTGGGCCTGCACCGCCTCGTCCACATAGGCGGGCGGCTGCGGCGAGGCGACGACCTTGGTCACCGACATCGGCCCGATGATGCCGTTTGCCAGCCAGCCGGCGGCGACGAAGCCGGCGACCGCCGCCGCGCGTTGCAGCACGCCGAAGAGCCGGCCGCGGGCAAGCCCCCTCTCCAGCCGCCGCGCGGCATCGGCGGTCGCGGGGCGCGCCATGCCCTTGGAGCCGGCAAGCGCCACGCGCAATTCATCCCGGGTCCTGAGATCCGACATCACGCGCGCCGCCGCCTCCGGGCGAGCGGACAAGAATGCTTCGACCTCGATGCGGCGGGTAACGTCGACCTGGTCGTCGACATAGGCGTCGAGGTCGATATCAGTCACGGGATCGACAGTTGCGGTCATGACGGGCCTCCAACGATCCTGAGGTGGTTTTTTGCCTTCGCCGGCTCCTCCATCTCGCGCAGTGCGGCGCGCGCCCTGCCGATGCGGGACATCAGCGTGCCGAGCGGCACGCCGCTGGCATCGGCGGCCTGTTGATAGGAGAGGCCTTCGATGGCGACGAGGTGCAGCGCTGAACGCTGTTCTTCCGGCAGGCTGAAAAAAGCCTCGCGCACCTGCGCCAGGCGCACCGAATGCTCCTGTGGTGCCGGCGTGCTGCCGTCGGCCAGGTATCCAGCCTGTTCGACGCGCGACGCTTCGGACTTGCGGGACCGCATCTTGTCGATGAAGGTGTTGTGGACGATCGACAGCAGCCACGCGCGCAGGTTTCCGCCGGAGCGGAACGTGCTGCGCCGCTCATAGGCGCGCACCAGCGCGTCATGGACAAGATCCTCGGCGTCGGTGCTGTCGCGCGTCAGCGAGCGCGCATAGCGACGCAGCGAACCGAGCTGTCCTATGATGTCAAAGCGTGGCACCGGCGGTTTCATGTCCTGTTTACGGAGCATGTAGGGATTTTAATCCCTGCCCTGCCAATTTTTTCCCTTTGAGGGCATCGTTCGCTTTTACCCTGCGCCTCGCAGCATCGAGCGGCTCCCTGGAACCGCATGATGAAGCCGAGAAATACAAGCTCCCGGAATCGTTGTGCGGGTGATTTCCATCGGTGCATCGACGGCAGGCGTGGCGGCAGTGGGACCAATGTGGCGATTGGAATGCAGTAGATCGTGCCTACTTCACACGCCTCTTCTCCAGCTTCCTCGCCAGCGTCCGGCGGTGCATGCCCAGCCGTCGTGCTGTCTCGGAAATGTTGAAGTCGGCCTCCACCAGCATTTCGTGGATGCGCTCCCATTCGAGGTTCTTTATCGAGGTTGGTCGCTCGGCGAGCGGCACCGAAGCATTGCCCTCGACCTGGCCGAAAGCGGCTTCAATGTCGTCGGTGTTGGCAGGTTTGGCGAGATACTGGCAGGCGCCGAGCTTGATCGCCTCGACAGCGGTGGCGATGCTTGCAAAGCCGGTCAACACGACGATCCGCATTTCAGGATCGTGCTCGTGCAGCGCCCTGACGCATTCCAGGCCCGAGCCGCTGGCAAGCTTGAGATCGACGACGGCATATTGGAAGGCAACGGTGCCGATCAGCGCATGCACGCCGTCGACGCTCCGGCAGCTATGTGTTTCGTAGTCACGCCGTTCGAAAGACCGGCGCAGTGCGTTGGCAAAGGCGATGTCGTCCTCGACGATCAACAGCGTGCGTTTAGTCGGCATTGTGCCCTCGCGCAGACAGAGCAGCCAGTGGCAGATGCAACGTAACCGAAGCTCCCCCCTCGGTTCTATTTCTTACGGTGACGGTACCCCCCAGCTTGCGGATGACATTGACGACCAGAAACAGGCCGAGCCCACTACCTGGCCGGTTCTTGGTCGACGTGTAGGGCTTGCCGAATTCTGCAAGCATGGCTTCTTCAAATCCCGGTCCCGCGTCGACAACTTCGATGATGAGATCGTCCGCGTGGCGGCTGACGATCAACCCGACCCAGAGAGGCGACGCTTCAAGTGCGTTGTCCAGTACATTGAACATCACCTGTTTGAGCGCGGGATCGGAGACGATCTCCTGGTTGGCGCCGAAACGCCTGGTGTATTCGAAACCTTGCGGCAGCCGTGTCGATTTCCATTCGGCCACCAGCTCCGCCAGGAAGGCGTCGACGGAGGTGCGAACCGTGCCTTCGCCGCGCAATTCGCCCGACGACATCAGGATTCCCGAAACGATCTTCTTGCAACGGTCCAACTGGCCCTGCATCTCCCGGATTTCCTGCGCCAGATCCGGATCGGCCTCGAGAGCCGGCATGCGCTGCCAGTCGTTGAGGATGACGGAAAGCGTGGCCAGCGGCGTGCCGAGCTCATGCGCGGCACCGGAGGCGAGCAGGCCCATCCTGACGATGTGAGCCTCCTCCGCCGACTGCTGGCGCAAATCCGCGAGATGGGCGTCGCGGGTGCGAATGTTGTTCTGGACCCTGGTGATGAACAGCACCAGAAGCGTTGCCGCCAGGACGAAACAGATGAACATGCCCTGGATGTGCAGGCTGAACAGCCCGGCACCGTGTGCGGCGGGCAGGCTGATCTCACGGTAGAAGGTGGTCAGCGCAATGAAGCACGTGCTTGCAATGAAGACCAGCGCCCAGACCGACCATGTCTCCAGCAGCACCGCGCCCAGAATGACCTGGAGCAGGTAAAGCGAAATGAAGGGATTGGACGCGCCGCCGCTCAGGTAAAGCTGGACCGTCAACGCGGTGACGTCGAGCAGCAGTCCAAGAAACAGTTCGGTGTTGGTGATCGCGTCCTGGCTGCTATGCCGGCGCAGGCTGGCGACATTGAGAGCGATCAGCAGCAGGATCACCACCGCCATCGGCACCAGCGGTAATCCGATGCCGAGCACGTAGCGGACGAACAGGATCGTCACGATCTGACCACCGACCGCGATCCAGCGCAGTTGGATCAGAAGCAGGAAATTCTGTTTGTTGGTCTTGTCGTGCAGAGTCATTGGGCCGGGAGGTCCCCAGCCCTGGCCAAGCAGGTCACTCAAGCGGGCGTCCGATCCAGGCGCTGGTTGAGCCTCAGCGCAAGCAGCGTGCACAGCGCTCCCGACAACAGATAGGCGCCTGACGAGATCAGCCCGAAATGGGCGGACAGGAACAGGGCGACAATGGGCGCGAAGCCGGCCCCGAACAGCCAGGCGAGATCCGAGGTCAGCGCAGCACCTGTATAGCGGTAGGTCTTTGAAAAGTTCGAGGCGAGTGCTCCCGAAGACTGGCCGAACGACAGGCCGAGCAGGACGAAGCCCAATACCATGAAGACGGACTCTCCGACGAAGCCGCCATCGAGCAGCTGTGGCGCGAAACCGCTGAAAACGGCGATGGCCACCGCCGAGCCTCCTAGCAAGGGCCAGCGCCCAACCCGGTCTGCGACGAAGCCCGAGATCGCGATTGCCGCCAGGCCGAAGAAGGCTCCGATCGTCTCGATGACCAGGAACCGGGCCGGTCCCTCGCGCGTGAACAGGAAAATCCAGGACAGAGGAAACACCGTCACCATGTGGAACAGGGCGAAGCTCGCCAGCGGCGCGAAGGCGCCGAGCACGACAGTGCGCCCTTCGGCGCGCAACGTTTCGCGGACGGAAGTCGGCTCCAGTTCCTGGCCTTCGAACAGTTTGGTGTATTCCGGCGTCACCACGATGCGCAGCCGTGCGAACAGGGCGACGACATTGATGGCGAAGGCGACAAAGAACGGGTAGCGCCAGCCCCAGCTGAAGAAGTCTTCGGCCGACAGGTTGCCGACGAAATATGCAAACAGGGCGCTGGCAACGATGAGCCCGAGTGGTGCGCCCAGCTGCGGGATCATCGCATACCAGCCGCGGCGCTTTTCGGGCGCATTCAACGCCAGCAGCGAGGCAAGTCCGTCCCATGTCCCGCCCAGCGCCAGTCCCTGACCGATCCGGAACATGGCCAGCAGCCAGGCCGAAGCCTGGCCGATCTGGTCGTAACCGGGCACGAAGGCGATCGACACGGTCGAGGTCCCCAGCAGGAACAGCGCGATGGTGAGCTTGGCGCTGCGTCCGTAGGCGCGGTCGAGCGCGGTGAAGATCGCCGTGCCGATCGGCCGCGCGATGAAGGCAAGCGCGAAGATGGCGAACGAGTAGAGCGTGCCGGTCAACGGGTCGGCATAAGGAAATACGAGCTTCGGAAAAACGATGACGGAAGCGATCGCGTAGACGAAGAAGTCGAAGAATTCCGACGTCCTGCCGATGATGACGCCAACGGCGATTTCGCCGGGCTTCACTTCATGATGCCGCGCGTTGATCCGTCTTGCGTCGGCTTCGATCTTAGAAGTTGGGCTCACAGCATTCTCCGTCGCCCCGCCGCGGTCTCATTACGATCGCTTGCCATGTGCGCGGGCCAGGTGCTTTGATGAGGCCTGCCGCGTCATTGCGGCATTGGACAAATTGTCCAATGCCTTCATTGCCGCGGTACGGTTAGCACTGGGGGGAACAACCGACAGGTCATACATTGAGCCGTCTCCGTACCCTTTTCCTGCTGCCCCTGCTGGCATCGCTCGGCTCCTGCAGCATGGTCGTCATGAACCCTGCCGGCGACGTCGCCGCGCAGCAGCGCGACCTGCTGATGGTGTCCACGGCACTGATGCTGATCGTCATCATACCGGTCATGGCTCTCACCATATTCTTTGCCTGGCGATACCGCCAGTCCAACCGCGAGGCGCGCTACGAGCCGGATTGGGACCACTCGACCCACCTCGAACTCGTCATTTGGGCTGTGCCGCTTCTGATCATAATCTGCCTGGGCGCAGTGACCTGGATGGGCACCCATCTGCTCGACCCCTATCGTCCGATCGGACGTGTCGCGGCCGGCAAGCCGCTGCCGCCGGATGTGCGCCCGCTTGAGGTCGAAGTCGTCGCGCTCGACTGGAAATGGCTGTTCATCTATCCCGAGTACGGCGTGGCCATGGTCAACGAACTGGCTGCGCCGGTCGACCGGCCGATCAGCTTTCGCATCACCTCCGCATCGGTGATGAACTCCTTCTACATTCCAGCACTGGCCGGCCAGATCTATGCAATGCCGGGTATGGAAACCAGGCTGCACGCGGTCATAAACAAGTCCGGCGACTATGAAGGATTCTCCGCCAACTACAGCGGCGCCGGCTTCTCGGGAATGCGCTTCGCGTTCCACGGTCTGGACGATGCCGGTTTCCAGGCATGGATCGCGAAGGCAAAGGACGGCGGCGGCAAGCTCGACCGAAACGGCTATCTGGAGCTCGAACAGCCCAGCGAGAACCAACCCGTGCGCCACTATGCGGCGGTGGATGCCGATCTCTACAAGGCGATCCTCAACATGTGCGTCGAGCCCGGCAAGATGTGCATGAGCGAGATGTCGCAGATCGATGCCAAGGGCGGTCTGGGAATGGCCGGCATCCGCAACACCCTGCCGCTGCTGTATGACAAGTTCGCCCGGCGCGGCACGATATTCGGCCCTGCCCCATCCTATGTCGCCAGTATATGCACGACCGAAGAAGCACTGGCGGCTTCGAAGGCCGATCAATCCGCCACGCCGATGACCTCGACGCCGATAGTCGGCGCTGGTCTGCAACGGCCACCGCCCCTGTCGATCCGACTGCCGTCACCTTCCGCAACCGGCACGCTTCGGTCGCCCTTCAACTCCTAAGGCGCCACGCAAGACATGTTCGACAATCCTGCTTTTCTCAAGGCGATCTTCGGCCGGCTTACGCTCGAGTCGCTGCCGCTGCACGAACCCATCGTGGTCGCGACCTTCATGGTCGTCGCGCTGGGCGGCGTGGCACTCGTCGGCGCACTGACCTATTTCAAGCTCTGGGGCTATCTGTGGCGCGAATGGTTCACCAGCGTCGACCACAAGCGCATCGGCGTGATGTACATGGTGCTCGGCATCATCATGCTGCTGCGCGGCTTCAGCGACGCCATCATGATGCGGCTCCAGCAGGCGATGGCCTTCGGCGGTTCGGAAGGCTATCTCAATTCGCATCACTACGACCAGATCTTCACCGCGCACGGCGTGATCATGATCTTCTTCGTGGCGATGCCGCTGGTGACGGGCCTGATGAATTTCGTCGTCCCGCTGCAGATCGGCGCGCGCGACGTGTCGTTTCCGTTCCTCAACAATTTCAGCTTCTGGATGACGGTCGGCGGCGCGGTCATCGTCATGATGTCGCTGTTCGTCGGCGAATTCGCGCGCACCGGCTGGCTTGCCTATCCGCCGCTGTCGGGCATCGGCTACAGTCCCGATGTCGGTGTCGATTATTATATCTGGGCCCTGCAAGTGGCGGGCGTCGGCACGCTGCTGTCGGGCGTGAACCTGGTCTGCACCATCGTCAAGATGCGCGCGCCTGGCATGACCATGATGAGAATGCCGATCTTCACCTGGACCGCGCTTTGCACCAATGTGCTCATCGTCGCCGCCTTCCCGGTGCTGACGGCGGTGCTGGCCCTGCTGGCTCTCGACCGCTATGTCGGCACCAACTTCTTCACGAACGACTTCGGCGGCAATCCGATGATGTACGTGAACCTGATCTGGATCTGGGGCCACCCCGAGGTCTACATCCTGATCCTGCCGGCCTTCGGCATATTTTCGGAAGTGACCTCGGCCTTCTGCGGCAAGCGGCTCTTCGGCTACACCTCGATGGTCTACGCAACCATCGTCATCACCATCCTGTCCTATCTCGTCTGGCTGCATCACTTCTTCACCATGGGGTCGGGAGCGAGCGTCAACTCTTTCTTCGGCATCACCACGATGATCATATCGATCCCGACAGGCGCCAAGATATTCAACTGGCTGTTCACCATGTACCGCGGCCGCATCCGCTTCGAACTGCCAATGATGTGGACCGTCGCCTTCATGCTGACCTTCACTGTCGGCGGCATGACCGGCGTGCTGCTCGCGGTTCCGCCAGCCGACTTCGTGCTCCACAACAGCCTGTTCCTGGTCGCGCATTTCCACAACGTCATCATCGGCGGCGTGCTGTTCGGCCTGTTTGCCGGCATCAGCTACTGGTTCCCCAAGGCATTCGGATTCCGGCTTGATCCGTTCTGGGGAAAGATGTCGTTCTGGTTCTGGGTGGTCGGCTTCTGGTTCGCCTTCATGCCGCTCTACATCCTCGGCTTGATGGGCGTAACGCGCCGGCTGCGCACCTTTGAGGATCCCTCGCTGCAGATCTGGTTCATCATCGCCGCCTTCGGCGCCTTCCTGATCCTGCTTGGCATCCTGTCCTTCCTCATCCAGATCTTCGTCAGCGTGCGGCGGCGCGACCAGCTTCGCGACGATACCGGTGATCCCTGGGACGGGCGTACGCTCGAATGGGCAACGTCCTCGCCGCCGCCGGCCTACAATTTCGCCTTCACGCCGGCCGTCCTCGATCTCGACGCCTGGACGGACATGAAGAATCGCGGCTACCAGCGTCCGTTGACGGGCTTCCGCGACATCCACATGCCGCGCAACACCGGAGCCGGCGTCGTCCTGGCCGGGTTGAGCGTGGTGCTTGCCATGGCGCTCATCTGGTACATTTGGTGGCTGGCGATCGTCAGCTTCGTCGCCCTGATCGGCTACGCCATCGCGCATACCTTCAACTACGACCGGGAGTTCCACATTCCGTCCAGTGACGTCACCCGCGTCGAGGACGAGCGGACACGCCTGCTCGCAGCCACCAGCCAGGCGGGATAAGCACCATGGCACACGCCGATACGGTGATCGACGACACGGTCTTCCACCTGGAAGACGACCACGGCCATGCCGAGAGCGGCAGCAGCACCATGCTCGGCTTCTGGATCTACCTGATGAGCGACTGCCTCATCTTCGCGATGCTGTTCGCGGTCTACGGCGTGCTCGGTGGCAATTACGCGGCCGGACCCGCGCCGAAGGACCTGTTCGATCTTCCGCTGGTCGCGCTGAACACCACCATGCTGCTCCTGTCCTCCATCACTTACGGCTTCGCGATGCTGGAGATGGCGAAGGGACGGGTGAAGCCCATGCAGGTGTGGCTGGTGATCACTGGCCTGTTCGGCCTCGCCTTTCTCAGCATCGAACTCTACGAATTCGCCCATTTCATCCACGAGGGGGCGACGCCGCAGCGCAGCGGCTTCCTGTCGTCGTTCTTCACGCTGGTCGGAACGCACGGCCTGCACGTCACCTTCGGCCTGGTCTGGCTGGTGGTGCTGATGGTGCAGGTCTCCAGGCACGGGCTGATCGCCGCGAACCAGCGGCGTCTGATGTGCCTGAGCATGTTCTGGCACTTCCTTGACGTCATCTGGATCGGCGTCTTTACCTTCGTTTATCTGATGGGAATGTTGCGATGAGCGCCGGCCACCACACAGACACCAGCGACCAGAGCCACGCGCGTCACGGCGTCGACCACGGCTCGCTGCGCGGCTATCTGACAGGCTTCGGCCTGTCCGTCGTGCTGACCGCCATTCCCTTCTGGCTGGTCATGACCAACGCACTCGGCAATCAGATGGCTTCGGCGATTGCGATCATGGCCTTCGCCGTCGTGCAAATCATCGTCCACATGGTGTTCTTTCTGCATATGAACACCAGGTCGGAGAGCGGCTGGACCATGATGGCCCTGATCTTCACCCTCATCCTGGTGGTGATCGCGCTGACGGGCTCGCTCTGGGTCATGTACCATCTGAACGTCAACATGATGCCCGGCCATGACATGAGTCAGATACCCTGAGAGAGGGACCTGGCTTTGGACGAACAGGCGCGGACGACACCGCATTCGAATACAGGCGACGGCCAAAGGGTTACGCGTTCACCATGGACGCTGTTGGTGCTTTGCCTTTGCGGTGCCATCGGCGTCGCAGGGTTCTCGGCGCTCGGTATCTGGCAGCTGGAGCGCCGCGTCTGGAAACTCGACCTGATCGAGCGTGTCGACCAGCGTCTCAAGGCGGTACCTGTGGCCGCCCCGGCGCCTTCGGCCTGGCCAGAGATCAACGCCAGGGATGACGAGTATCGCCGCCTCGTCGTTCCAGGCCGGTTTCTCGGTGATCGCGAGATCCTGGTCCAGGCGGTCACCGATCTCGGCGGTGGCTTCTGGGTAATGGCGCCGTTCCGAGCGGATGATGGCTTCACGATTCTGGTGAACAGGGGCTTCGTGCCGACGGACAAGCGCGATCCGGCAACCCGCCTCGAAGGCAAGCCCTCGGGCGATCACACCGGAATTCACGGCCTGTTGCGCATCAGCGAACCGAAAGGCGGCTTCCTGCGTAACAACGATCCGGCCGCCAACCGCTGGTATTCGCGCGATGTGCAGGCGATCGCCTCGACGCAAGGCCTCGGGCAGGTCGCTCCTTATTTCATCGATGCCGATGCCACGCCCAATCCGGGAGGGTGGCCGGTCGGCGGCCTGACGGTCGTTTCGTTCCACAACAACCATCTGGCCTATGCCCTGACATGGTTCGGGCTGGCCTTGATGGTGCTGGGCGCGATCGCCTATCCGTTGCGGCAGACTGGGAAACACGGCGGGGGCTGACCGCTGGCCGAGGCAAAGCTGAAAGGAGCAGGCAGGGCAGGCTTCCCGGCACCCCGTCTCAGGCTGGAGCACCTAGCTAAAACCGCTGGCGAAACGCGACCGATTTGCGTATCACTCCGCCGCCATTGGAGCCCTAGCGATGTTTGAAGCCCTGCAGCCCGCCCCCGCCGACAAGATCCTCGCCCTGATCGGCCTTTATCGAGCCGATCCGCGTCCAGACAAGGTCGATCTCGGTGTCGGCGTCTACAAGGATCGCGACGGCAAGACGCCGGTCATGCGCGCCGTGCGCGAAGCGGAACAGCGCCTGCTGCAGGCCCAGGACACCAAGACCTATCTCGGCCTTGCCGGCGATACCGGCTTCAACACGGTAATGGCCAAGCTCGCCTTCGGTCCGGGCGCCGACATGACGCGCATCCGCGCCGCACAAGCGCCCGGCGGCTCCGGCGCGCTGCGGCTGGTGGCGGAACTGCTGAAGCGGACACGCTCGGATGCAACCATCTGGCTGTCGGACCCGACCTGGCCGAACCACATGCCGGTGATGCGCGCCGCCGGCCTGCAGATCCGTGAATATCCCTATTTCGATGCCGCCTCGGGCGCTGTTCGCTTCGACGACATGCTGGCGGCCCTGCGGACCGCAAAGAGCGGCGACGTCGTGCTGCTGCATGGCTGCTGCCACAACCCGACCGGCGCCAATCTGGATGCGGCACAGTGGGCTGCCGTTTCCGATCTGGTCGTCGAGCGCGAGCTGCTGCCGTTTGTCGACATCGCCTATCAGGGCTTTGGCGATGGCCTCGAGGCCGATGCCCTCGGCTTGCGCCTGTTGGCGGCAAAAGTTCCGGAAATGGTCGTCGCCTCGAGCTGCTCGAAGAATTTTGCTGTCTACCGCGACCGCGTCGGCGCGGCGATGATCCTGGCCAGGGACGGCGCACAGGCGGATGTGGCGATGAGCCAGATGCTGTCGGCGGCGCGCGCCATGTATTCGATGCCGCCGGACCACGGTGCGGCGGCCGTGCGCATCGTGCTCGAAGACGCCACCTTGCGCGCGGATTGGGAGGCGGAGCTTGAAGAGATGCGGCTACGCATGCTCAGGCTACGCGTGCAGTTCGCCGAAGCCCTGCGCCGGCAGTCCAATTCCGATCGCTTCGACTTCGTCGCCAGCCATCGCGGCATGTTCTCCCGCCTTGGCCTCACGGAAGCGCAGGTCGAACGGCTGCGTGCCGAGCACGGCATCTATATGGTCGGCGACAGCCGCATCAACGTCGCCGGCCTGCCCGAAGACGGCATGGACGAGCTCGCCAAGGCGATCGTTTCTGTGCTCGACTGACGTGGCTCGCCTGTGGACAAGGCACTCTCGCCGGCTGACAGCGTTGGCCGCGCGGCCGGCCGCGCGATAGCATCAGCCCTATGACGCCATCGAAAGACATTTCGCGCCTGATCGAGATCATGGCGGCGCTACGGGCGCCGAAGACCGGCTGCCCCTGGGACATCGAACAGGATTTCTCGACCATCGCGCCCTATACGATCGAGGAAGCCTATGAGGTGGCGGATGCCGTCGCGCGCGGCGACCTCGACGATCTGCGCGACGAACTCGGCGACCTTCTGCTGCAGGTTGTCTATCACGCGCAGATGGCCGAGGAGGCCGGTGAATTCGCCTTCCCGGATGTGGTGCAAGCCATCACGACGAAGATGATCCGCCGCCATCCGCATGTCTTCGGCGACGAGAAAGCCCGCAACGCCGGCATGGCCAAGGGCATGTGGGAAAAGATCAAAGCCGAAGAGAAGGCGGAGAAACGAAGCGCCCGCCTCGCGCGTGGTCTCGATCCCGAAGACAACGGCAAGGGGTTTCTGGACAGCGTTCCGGTCGCCCTGCCGGCGCTGACCCGGGCGCTGAAACTACAGGAGAAGGCCGCCCGCGTCGGCTTCGACTGGAGCGAAGCGGCGCCCATCCTCGACAAGATCGAGGAAGAGATCGGCGAATTGCGCGAGGCCCTGGCCAAGGGCGACACCGCCTCGATCAAGGACGAGTTCGGCGACATGCTGTTTGCCGTCGTCAACCTCGGCCGTCACCTCAAGCTCGATTCCGAAGCAGCGCTAAGCGGCACCAACGAAAAATTCCGCTCGCGCTTCCACTATGTCGAACAGGCCCTGGAAAAATCCGGCAGCACGCTGGAAAAGGCTGATCTGGCCGAGATGGAAGCGCTCTGGCAGGAAGCAAAGACCG
>NZ_RZTB01000008.1:94930-112326 GCF_003997735.1 Mesorhizobium sp. M7A.F.Ca.MR.148.00.0.0
AGTAATCTCTCTTTCGGGCAATTCCGGACGGAAAACCGCTATACACTTTTTCCTGGAATTGCTCCGGATTACCCGTTGTTTTTACGACGCAATCTGCTTTCGATCTCTTCGCGGGCGCTTTGCGTGGCCTTGAGTGAGATGGTGGCGCTGCCGTCATCATTGTCGCTTCGCGAAACGACATCGCCATTGCGGTAAAGCCAGTCGACAAGGCCGAACTGGGCCGGCTCGATCGTCACGGTGAGGTCTTCGAGTTCGCCCGCCATCCGTGTTTCGATGATCGCCTTCAGCGCATCGATGCCCTCGCCGGTCACCGCCGACACCGCAATCGGCGGCGCCTTGTTGGCATCGGCGCCGTCGGCAAGCAGCCGGGTCCGGTTGCCTTCGTCGAGCCGGTCGATCTTGTTCCACACTTCTATCACGCGCTTGGCGTCGCCGGCGTCGACACCGAGGTCGGCCAGGATGCGCTCGACGTCTTCCGCTTGTGCAGCAGTGTCCGGATCGGAAATGTCGCGCAGATGAAGCACGAGATCGGCCTCGACCACCTCTTCCAGGGTGGCGCGGAAAGCCGCGATCAGATGCGTCGGCAGGTCCGAAATGAAGCCGACCGTATCGGAGAGGATGATCGGCGTGCCATGTGGGAGGCGCACGCGGCGCAGCGTCGGGTCGAGCGTGGCGAACAGCATGTCCTGCGCCAGCACATCCGCCCCGGTCAGCCGGTTGAACAGCGTCGACTTGCCGGCATTGGTGTAGCCGACGATCGCCACCACCGGGAACGGCACCTTCCTGCGCTTGGCGCGGTGCAGGTCGCGCGTGCGCCGCACCGTTTCCAGCTCCTGCTTCAGCTTGATGATCTTTTCCTGCAGCTGCCGCCGGTCGGATTCGATCTGCGTTTCGCCGGGGCCCCCGAGGAAGCCGGCGCCGCCGCGCTGGCGCTCCAGATGGGTCCAGCTGCGCACTAGGCGGCCTTTCTGGTAGTTGAGATGGGCGAGTTCGACCTGCAGCGTGCCTTCCTTGGTGCGTGCGCGCTCGCCGAAGATCTCAAGAATCAGCCCGGTGCGGTCCAGCACCTTGGCGTTCAGCTCTTTTTCGAGATTGCGCTGCTGCACCGGGGTCAGCGGATGGTCGACGACGACCACTTCCGCATGTCCCTCTTTGACGATTTCCGCGAACTCCGCAACCTTGCCGCTGCCGAGCAGCGTCGCCGGGCGAGGATCGTTGACGGTCACCACCGCCGTGTGGATCAGATCAAGGTTGATGGCGCGGGCAAGGCCGACGGCCTCGTCGTGGCGAGCGTCAGCCGAACGCATCAGCCGTGGGCGGTTGGTCTCGTCGTCGTTGCGCTGGTGGCGGGTAAGGACGGGCACAATGACAACAGCCCGGGTCGGGCCCTTGGCTTCCGTCCCGGGATGATGCGTTGGTTTTCCGCGAACGGTGGCGTCCGCGTCTTTCTCACGTGCCAATCAGGCGCCCTGGCTTTCCTCGCCATCGAACATCTGAACCGGCTGGCTCGGCATGATCGTGGAAATGGCGTGCTTGTAGACGAGCTGGGAGTGACCGTCACGGCGCAGCAGGACACAGAAATTGTCGAACGAAGTGACCACGCCGGTCAGCTTGACGCCGTTGATAAGGAAGATGGTGAGCGGGTTCTTGCTCTTGCGAACTGAATTCAGGAACAGGTCCTGAAGGTTTTGCGATCGTTCCGCCATTGTTCTTGTCTTTCGCCGATCCCCTTCGGTTTGCAAGCCAATGCGCCAAATTAACGGGCGCATGTCAAGCTCGCAAACACCGTCTTGTCGTCAGTAACGACAAGCAGAACGAGATATATTGATGTTCATTCCACCTGTGCGGTTATCAGGCTGGACTTTTTTCCGCAATGTCAAAAAAGGCCTGCCGCAAGGAAAGTGTTATTGAGCCGGGGTGCCCATTGGCGACCGTATCGCCGTCGATGGCCACCACCGGCATGGCGATTGTCGTCGCAGAGCTGATGAACGCCTCGCGTGCCGCCTTGGCCTCGGCGACGGAAAAGCCGCGCTCCTCGATCTTCAGGCCAAGCTTGGCCGCCACTTCGAACATGGTCGTGCGGGTGATGCCGCGCAAAATGCCGTGCTCGGCCGGCCTGGTGACCAGGACGCCGTCCCGGGTGACGATCCAGGCATTGGACGAGCCGCCTTCTTTTACGTTGCCTTCGGCGTCGACGAACCAGGCTTCCTGCGCACCGGCCTCCTTGGCCTTCTGCTTGGCCAATACATTGGGCAGCAGCCCGACGGTCTTGATGTCGACGCGGTCCCAGCGGTTCTCCGGCACGGTGATGACCGCGATGCCGGTCTCGGCGCGCTTCGCTCCAGCGGCGGGGTCGGCTTTCCTGGCGGTGACCACCAGCGAAGGCTTGGTGTCGGCGGACGGGAAGACGAAGTCGCGGCTGGCAACGCCACGCGTCACCTGCACGTAGACCAGGCCATTGGCAACATGGTTGCGATTGACCACCTCTCGCAAAATGAGCGGCAGCACGTGAGAGGTGACCGGCCAGGCGATCGACAATTCGGTCAGTGAGCGGTTCAGCCGGGCCAGATGGCGCGGCATGTCGACGATGAAACCACGCGCCACCTCGCAGACCTCATAGACACCGTCCGCGAACTGATAGCCACGGTCCTCGATATTGACGGCGGCATCGGCGTGCGTGACATAGCGCCCGTTGACATAGGCAATGCGCGGCATGGGCAACCCCTGAAGAATTCTCGGGCTTTCTTATGCGATTCCGCCGTTGCCGTAACCGGCAAATGCTTGGCCCAGCGCGGAACGGACGTCGCGCCTGTCTAGAGCGGTTCATGTTTTGATGGAAGCGTTTGCGAAGTAGTTGTTGCATTCGGCTGCCTCGATGGTTTCGACGGCTCTAGGTCAGCGAGCGGTAGAGAGTTGGTTGCCGACACAACGCGGTAGGGATGTTATGGAATGCACATGAGGCTGCTCGCTCATTCCGCATTTGCCGTGTTCGCTGCGGTCAATTCCGCCCACGCCTTGTCGTATTGTCCACCGGGCGAAGCATGCAGAGATTCGTATTTGTTCGATCCCCCTTGGGCCATTTTAATGGCAGCCATCGCTGTGATCGTTGTGGCCAGGGTCCTCACGTATTTCAGGACAAGGCGGAAGCCGAAATAGAAAAGGCCCGCCGGCCGGAGCCAGCGGGCCTTCACTTAGTTTCAGGCTAAGAGGACGTAGATCGCCAAGATCTGTCCAATGATCTGGGCGATGTCTGCGACAACGCTCAACCAGAACACAAGCTTGGTAGACATAGGAAGGCTCCACAGATAGTGGACTTCCCCTCTGCGCAGTACCGGGCCAACACTGCGCAGCTCTACTCTAGAGCGTTGCCGCAATTCCCTGAGGGAAAGCGCTACGCGCTTTTCCCGGAAAACCGTTTCACACTTTTCCTGGAATTGCTCTAGACGCCCAGCGACTTCAGCTTGCGGTGCAGAGCGGACCGCTCCATGCCGATGAACTCGGCGGTTTTCGAGATGTTGCCGCCGAAGCGGTTGATCTGGGCGATCAGGTAATCCTTCTCGAACTGTTCGCGCGCCTCGCGCAGTGGCAGCGCCATGATGTGCTGGTCGGACTGATTCGGCGTGCGCGGCATGACATCGCCGATCTCGGCCGGCAACAGATCGGCGGTGATCGGCGCATCGACGTCGTCGCCGCGCGCAAGGATCATCAGGCGCTCGACATTGTTGCGCAGCTGACGAACGTTGCCCGGCCAGTTGTGCGCCTGCAGCACGGCCAGCGCGTCGTCGCCGATGCGGCGCGGCTTGATGCCGGCCTGGCGGGCGATCTGCTTCATGAAATTGTCGACGAGGTAGGGAATATCCTCGCGCCGCTCGGCCAATCCCGGCACGATGACCGGAACCACCGCGAGGCGATGGTAAAGATCCTCGCGGAAACGCCCGTCGGCAATCATCGCTTCGAGGTTCTGCGAGGTCGAGGAGATGATGCGGACATCGACCTTGACCCGCTTGGTTCCCCCTACCCGCTCGAACTGCTGCTCGACCAGCACGCGCAGGATCTTGTTTTGCGTCTCGCGCGGCATGTCGGCCACCTCGTCGATGTAGAGGATACCGCGATGGGCCTCCTCCAGCGCGCCGACCTTGCGCTCGACGCCATTCGATTCGGTGCCGAACAGCTCGATCTCCATGCGCTCGGGCGTGATGTTGGCGGCGCTCAGCGTCACGAAAGGTGCGCTCTTGCGCGCCGACAGCGTGTGGATGGCGCGCGCGGCCAGTTCCTTGCCCGAGCCCGACGGTCCGATGATCATCACGCGGCTGTTGGTCGGCGCGACGCGTTCGATGGTCTGGCGCAACTGGCTCATCGCCGACGACATGCCGATCAGATCGAAGGTTTCGCCGCTGCGCAGCTTGAGGTCGGAAACCTCGCGCCGCAATTTCGAGGTCTCCAGCGCACGCTCGGCAATAAGGATCAGCCTGTCGGCCTTGAACGGCTTTTCGATGAAGTCATAGGCGCCGCGCCGGATGGCGGAGACCGCCGTTTCGATGTTGCCGTGGCCGGAAATCATCACCACCGGCAAGGTCGGATGCATGGTCTTGATCTCGTCGAGCAGCGCCAGCCCGTCCAGGCGCGAGCCCTGCAGCCAGATATCGAGGAAAATCAGCCGCGGCGCGCGATCAGCTATAGCAGCGAGCGCACTGTCGGCATCGAATGCCGTGCGGGTTTCGTGACCTTCGTCGCTCAGTATGCCCGCGACGAGTTCACGGATGTCTTCCTCGTCATCGACGATGAGAATATCAGACGCCATTACCGACCTTTTCAGTTTCTCTTTCGTTTTCCGCCCTGCTTTCGCCGCGCGGAGCCGTTGCGGCCGCAGGCGGCAGGATGATGCTGATCATCGCGCCGCGCCCATCGTGGAAGTCCGCTGGAGCATCGTGTAGTTCCAGCCTGCCGCCATGGTCCTCCACGATCTTCTTGACGATAGCGAGGCCAAGTCCGGTGCCCTTCTCGCGTGTGGTCATGTAGGGCTCGAGCAGCCGTTGGCGATTCTCGCGCGGCAGGCCTTTGCCATTGTCGATGACGTCGATTCGAATCGCACCATTCTGGCGCCCGGCTTGAATCCGGATTATGCCGTGCGAACCGTCCTTCTGTTCCAATCCGTCGATGGCCTCGGCGGCGTTCTTGATCACATTGCCGAAAGCCTGCGCCATCAGGCGGCTGTCGAAAGTGCCCTTGAGCGGCTCCGTGCCGAATATCCGCTCGAAGGTGATGTCGGCGCGGCTGACCTCGACCAGGAACGAGGCCTCACGCAGCGATTCGCGCAGATCTATCGCCTTCATCTCAGGCTTTGGCATGCGCGCGAACGCCGAGAATTCGTCCACCATACGGCCGATATCCTCAACCTGACGGATGATGGTGTCGGTGCATTGGTCGAAAACCTCGCGGTCCTCGGTAATCACCTTGCCGTAACGGCGCTTGATGCGTTCGGCCGAGAGCTGGATCGGCGTCAGCGGGTTCTTGATCTCGTGGGCGATACGCCGCGCCACATCCGCCCAGGCCGACGAGCGCTGCGCCTGAACCAGGTCGGTGATGTCGTCGACCGTCACGACATAGGATTTTTCCTCCGAGCCGTCGTCGCCGGCCTCGATGGTGATCTGCACGTTGAAGGTCCGCTCGGCACCGGCGCGGTAAAAGGTCACCTGCTCGCGATAGACGGGTTTGCCGGACTTGCGACCGATCTCGAAGACGCGGCCGACATGCGGCAGCACGGCGGAAAGATTCTGCCCAAGGGCTGCGCTGGCCGAAATCGCCAGCATCGCCTCGGCCGAGCGGTTGACGATGGTGACGATGCCGTAAGGATCGACGCCGATGACGCCGGCGGTAACGCCGGCAAGCACGGCTTCCGAGAAGCGGCGCCGTTCGTCGATCAGGTCCTTGGCCGACAGGATCTCATTGCGCTGCGATTTCAGTTCGAGAAGCATCTTGTTGAAGGTATCGCCGAGCGAGGCGACATCGCCGTCCGAAGGCCTGACGGGAACCGCGACGTCGAGATTGCCGGTCGCCACCTCGTCGGCGGCGCCGATGAGCTGGCGAATAGGCCGCACCAGACGGTCGGCGACCGCAATGCCGGTCCAGATCGCGGACAGGATGATGATGAGCGTCAGCGACAGATAGGGCAGCGCGAAGGCCACCTGCGAGGTACGGCGGTTATCTTCCAGCCCCCGATATTCGTCGGTGTTGGACCTGACGATCTGCCGTGCCTTGATCACTTCGGGATCGACGAGCCGAATGGTGTAGAGATAGAGCCCTTCGATCTCCCGCAGCTTGACGATGGCGCCCATGATGTTGCGCGTTTTCGGTTCGATCAGCACCGGCTTGCCGTCGGCAGCGCTGGCCACCGCGCCTTCCGGCGGCTCGGGCATGGCGAACTCCGTATCGGTCTTGGCGCTCATGACGAAAGAGCCGTCCGGCTTGATCAGCGCCGCATGGGCCAGCGAACGGCCCACGGCTTCCTTGTTCATCAGGTCGAGAAAGCCGGTACGATCAAGGCCGTAGAGCGTGCGCGACGCATCGAGATCATAGGCCATCGACAGCGTCGTGCCCTGGAGGTTGCGAGCGTTTTCCTGGACGTAGGCGTCGGCGATCGACAGCGACGAATTGACGATCGTCTTGGTGCGGATCTCGAACCAGCGGTCGAGGCCGATGTCGAGCGTGATCGAGGCGATGATGGCCACCATGATGGCGGGAATGGCGGCAACCAGGGCGAACATGGCGACAATGCGCACATGCAGCCGCGAAGCGGCCTTGCCATGCCGGCGCGCCATCAGGATGCGGTGCACCTCACGCCCGACCAGCGCGATAAGACACAGGACGAAAGCCGCGTTGAGGGCAATCAACGCCAGCGTCGTCGACTCGTTCGGTGTGATCGGCGTGGCGCCGACGAGGATGGTGAACGAGATCGCAGCCGTCATCAGCGCGCCGACGACCGCGATCACACCCGGCAGCGCAAGCAGCCGGCGCCCATCACGAGCGCCGGGTTCGCTGAAGAGCGGTTGGTTTGTTGTCGGTGCCTGCGGAGCCATGTCGCCGTCTAGAGCCATGATTGCGTCGGATGTATGCAACGCATTGTGGCGATTATGCAACAAGTGTGACCGAGACGGAAATCTTTCGCGAGCCGATCCCCTGAAAAGAGCGCGGGCTCAGACCAAGGCTCAGCCCTGTCGCGATGATTTGTAGACGTTGACGCCGAGCTCGCGGATCTTCTTGCGCAGCGTGTTGCGGTTCAAGCCCAGCAGTTCCGCAGCCTTGATCTGGTTGCCGCGCGTTGCCGTCATCGAGGCCAGGACGAGCGGAAACTCGACCTCGGACAGGATGCGCTGATAAAGCCCGGCAGGTGGCAATTCGCCGGCAAAGGAAGCGAAATAGCGCTGCAGGAAGTGCTCGACCGCCTGGCCGATCGACAAATCGTCGGGAATGAGATTGCCGCCACCCGGCACCACCGGACGTTCGCCGGTCTTGAGCTCCGCCTCGATGATCTCGGCGGAAATCTCGTCCTGCGAATAGAGCGCGGCGAGCCTGCGAACCAGGTTTTCCAGTTCGCGCACATTGCCCGGCCACGGATAGCGCTTCATCAACTCGATGCCGCCGGAAGAAATGCGCTTGGTCTGCAGGCCTTCCATTTCGCCGAGCTTGAAGAAATGGCGGACGAGGTCCGGCACATCCTCGGAGCGCTCACGCAGCGCCGGCAGCCGGAGCGGCACGACGTTGAGGCGATAGAAAAGATCCTCGCGGAAGAGCCCCTGGTTGATCAGCGTGCGCAGATCCTTGTTGGTGGCAGCGACGATGCGCACGTCGGTCTTGATCGGCGTGCGTCCGCCGACCGTGGTGTACTCGCCCTGCTGCAGCACGCGCAGCAGGCGCGTCTGCGCCTCCATCGGCATGTCGCCGATTTCATCGAGGAACAGCGTGCCGCCTTCGGCCTGCTCGAAGCGGCCGGTCGAGCGGTTCTGCGCGCCGGTGAAGGCACCCTTCTCGTGACCGAACAGTTCCGATTCGATCAGGTCACGCGGGATCGCCGCCATATTGATGGCGACGAAGGGGCCGCCGCGGCGGCGGCCATATTCATGCAGCGCGCGCGCCACCAGCTCCTTGCCGGTGCCGGATTCGCCCGAGATCATCACCGTCAGGTCGGTCTGCATCATGCGCGCCAGCATGCGGTAGATATCCTGCATGGCCGCCGAGCGGCCGACCAGCGGCATCGCGTCCGGCTGTTCTTCCGGCCGCGCATCGATCTTCGGCCGACGCGGCTCGGAAAGCGCCCGGTTGACGATGTTGAGCAGTTCGGTCAGGTCGAAGGGCTTGGGCAGATATTCGTAAGCGCCGGTTTCGGAGGCGCGGATCGCCGTCATGAATGTGTTCTGGGCGCTCATGACGATGACCGGCAGCTCCGGCCTGGCCTTCTTGATGCGCGGCAGCATGTCGAAGGCGTTTTCGTCCGGCATCACCACATCGGTGATGACCAGATCGCCCTCGCCCGCCGCCACCCAGCGCCAAAGCGTCGAAGCGTTGGAGGTGACGCGCACCTCATGACCGGCGCGTGAAAGCGCCTGGTTGAGGACGGTGCGGATCGCCGCGTCGTCGTCGGCGACGAGAATATTGCCGCGAACGGTCATTTGAGGTCTCCTTCGCCGTCATCATCGGCGCCGTTTGGCGCTTCTTTCCAGGCCGGCATCAGGATGCGGAATGTGGTGCCGCGCGGCGTCGATTCGCATTCGATGATGCCGCCATGCTCGCCGACGATCTTGGCGACCAGCGCAAGACCCAACCCGGAGCCGTTCGGCTTGGTGGTGATGAACGGGTCGAACAGGATCGGCAGGATGTCTTCGGAGACGCCGGAGCCATTGTCGCGCACGCAGAATTCCAGCGGCAGCGACACGCGGTCCTGCGTGCCCGGAACGGAAACACGGATGCCCGGCCGGAAGGCGGTCGACAGCACGATCTCACCCTGCGGGTCGTTGCCGATCGCCTCGGCGGCATTCTTGACCAGGTTGAGGAACACCTGGATAAGTTGATCGCGGTTGGCAAACACCGGAGGCAATGAAGGATCATAATCCTCCATTATCTTGATTTTCTTGGCAAAACCGTTCTTGGCAATCGCCTTCACATGGTCGAGCACGACATGGATGTTGACGGGATAGCGGTCGATCGGCCGCTCGTCGGAAAACACCTCCATGCGATCGACCAGCGACACGATGCGGTCGGTCTCATCGGTGATCAGCCGCGTCAGCGCGCGGTCTTCGTCGGAAGCCGACAGTTCGAGAAGCTGGGCAGCGCCGCGGATGCCTGAGAGCGGGTTCTTGATCTCATGGGCAAGCATCGCCGCCAGACCGGTCACCGAACGTGCGGCACCCCGATGCGTCATCTGCCGGTCGATCTTGTCGGCCATCGACCGTTCCTGGAACATCACCACGACGGAGCCCGGATATTCCGGCACCGGCGCGACGTAGAGATCGACGACCTTCTCGATGCCGAGACGCGGCGACGACACGTCGACCCGATACTCGTTGACCGGAGCCCGACGCTCGCGCACCTGATCGACCAGCGTCAGCAGCGGGCTGCCGAAGGGAATGAGTTTTGACAGCGTGTTGCGGGCGAGCATGTTTGCACTCGAGCGAAAGAAATCTTCCGCGTCGGCGTTGGCATAGGTGATGAAACCTTCCTCGCTGATCATGATCACCGGGCGACGGATGGTGTTGAGCACGATCTGGGCGGCATCCGCCATTTCAGCGCCTTGGTCAGCGGCGGCGTTCATGCGGCGCTCCGCAGGTTCAAGGGTTGCGGATCGCGCGAAAACACATCGCGCAGCAAGGCAATGACGCGCGCGGGCTCGAATGCGGTCAGTATGGCCTTTCGGCTGTCGTCGGCGACGCCGCCGGCATGCCGATCAAGATACCAGCCAAGATGCTTGCGCGCCTGGCGCAGGCCGCTTTCGGCGCCGTAGAGCGCCAGCATGTCCTCATAGTGGGCCACGATGTAGTCGGCGACCGCCGTCGAGTCCCGTGGCATGTTTGGCGTCGCCTCGCCGGTCGCTGCGGCCGCAATGCCGCCTGCAATCCAGGGCGCGCCATAATGGGCACGGCCGATCATCACGGCGTCGGCACCCGATTGATCGAGAATGTCGGCCGCTTCCGCCGGCGAAGAGACGTCACCATTGGCGACGACCGGGATGGACACGGCTTCCTTGACGCGGGCGATGGCGCGCCAGTCGGCCTTGCCCCGGTAGAACTGGCAGCGCGTGCGGCCGTGCACGGTCACCATGCTGACACCGGCCTGCTCGGCGCGGCGCGCGAGCATCGGCGCGTTGAGCGCGCCTTCGTCCCAGCCAAGCCGCATCTTGACCGTCACTGGCAGCTCGACCGCGCCGACAACGGCGTCGATCAGCGACAAAGCGTGGTCGAGATCCAGCATCAATGCCGAACCCGCATAACCGCCGGTGACCTTCTTGGCCGGGCAGCCCATGTTGATGTCGATAATGTCGGCCCCCTCGCCGGCGGCGATTCTGGCACCTTCGGCCATGTGCATCGCCTCACGGCCTGCTAGCTGGACCATATGGACCGGCAGGCCGGAGTGGCGTATGCGCAGGTTGAAACCGGCCCTGCCCTTGGCGAGCTCGCCACTGGCAACCATTTCGGACACGACCAGGCCCGCTCCATGCGCGTGGGCACGCTGCCGGAACGGCTCGTCCGTAATGCCCGACATCGGTGCGAGGAACACACGATTGCGGATTCTCACGCCGCCGACGTCAAGCGGCGCGGCCAATTGGGTCAAGTTAACCATGCACAAAAACCAAGCATCTTCATACGCTGCACATTCTCTAGCCATATCGGCCGCAATGTGCAACGCGGAATGACGCCACATTAAGGCGCAATTGGGAAAATGCTGGCCTTCGGCTTTGGCCGAGACCAAAGCGCCGCGCGTCCCTCAGGACGCGCAAAGGACGCTTTGGAATTTCATACTTAGCGCACGATCTTTCCGAAAACCGATTACACTTTTCGGGATCGTGCGCTAGGACCAAACGGGCATGACTGACGCAAGTGAAAACCACGTTTCGGATGGGGATGGCAAGGTCGCGGTGGTGATCGTTGCGGCCGGCCGTGGTGCGCGCGCCGGACAGGCCAACGGACCGAAGCAATATCAACACATTGGCGGCTTTGCCGTCATTGCACACACGCTGGACATTTTTCTGGCCCACCCGCGGACCAGCGAGATCGTCGTCGCCATTCATGCCGATGACCATGAGCTGTTCCGGCAGGCGGCGGGCGCCAACGCCGAGCGCGTCACCGCCGTTATCGGTGGGGCGACCAGGCAGGAGTCCGTTCGGCTCGGCCTGCTTGCGCTGAGAGGCCACGCGCCGGCGCAGGTTCTGATCCACGACGCCGTGCGTCCGTTCGTCGATGCGAACCTGATAGATCGTACCATCGCCGCCATTGGCGAGCGCGAGGGCGCGTTGCCCGCTTTGCCCGTCGCCGACACGCTGAAGCGTGAGTCGGCCTCCGGCGTGGTTGGAGAAACCGTTTCGCGCAGCGGGCTTCACGCGGCGCAAACGCCACAGGGCTTTCCATTCTGGCCCATCCTTGCCGCGCACGAGAAAGCCCATCATCTGGGAAAAATGGACTTTACCGACGATGCCGCGATCGCCGAATGGGCGCATATTCCGGTCAAGATCGTTCCGGGCTCGCCGGACAATGTCAAACTCACCTGGGCACGGGATATTGCGATGGCGGACCAGCGGCTTTCCGGCGAACGCGTGCGCTTTCCCGACATCCGTACCGGCAATGGCTACGACGTCCACGCCTTCGAACCGGGAGACCATGTCACTTTGTGTGGCGTCGCCATAGCGCACGACAAGAAGCTGTCCGGCCATTCCGACGCCGATGTCGGTCTGCACGCCTTGACCGATGCGCTGTTGGCGACTTGCGGCGCCGGCGACATCGGCACGCATTTTCCGCCGTCCGACCCGCAGTGGAAAGGCGCTGCGTCGCGCATATTCGTCGAGCATGCGGCGAAACTGGTGCGCGCGCGCGGCGGCCGCATCGCCAATGCCGACATCACGCTGATCTGCGAAGCGCCGCGCGTCGGCCCGCATCGCGAGGCCATGACCGCAGCCCTTTCGCAGATGCTGGCAGTTACGCCGGATCGCATCTCGATCAAGGCCACAACCAATGAGAAGCTCGGCTTTGTCGGGCGCGAGGAAGGCATTGCGGCGATCGCCACCGCCAGCGTGGTGTTTCCCGGCGAGGTGCCGGAATGACCCACAACGAGCTGGCAAATGCCCTGCTGCAAGCCTGCCAGAGACGCAGCATCATGCTGGCAACGGCGGAAAGCTGCACCGGCGGCATGATCATCGCCGCATTGACCGACATCGCCGGCTCGTCCGCCGTGATCGATCGCGGCTTCATCACCTATTCCAACGAAGCCAAGATGGACATGCTCGGTGTTTCCGCCGCCACGCTCGAGGCGCATGGCGCGGTTTCGCGCGAGACTGCGATTGAAATGGCGGCAGGCGCGCTTGCCCGTTCGCGCGCCGGGCTGACCCTGGCGGTCACCGGAATCGCTGGGCCTGGCGGCGGTTCGGCGGAAAAACCGGTCGGCCTGGTCTGGTTCGGGGTTGCGCTGGACGGCCGACCGATTGTCGCCGAGCACCAGCTCTTTGCAGACAAAGGCCGCGATTTCATTCGTCGCGAAACGGTCCGGCAAGCGCTGAAGCTGGGCCTGCAAGCACTCGGCTAACCTTGGGCCCGGGGTGCTGCACCGTAGATGACGTCGGCGCGCTTCTCAAAGGCTTCGGCGAACATGCGGAAGGCGCGATCGAACATGGTCCCCATGACCGCGCCCAGAATACGGCTCTTGAACTCGTAGTCGATGAAGAAGCGGACGGTGCACCCGACGCCGTCCGATTCGAAACGCCAGACATTGCTCAAATATTTGAACGGCCCGTCGATGTACTTCACATCGATGGTGTTCTCGGCGGGCTTCAGCAGCACCTGCGTCGTGAAGGTTTCGCGGATCGCCTTGTAGCCGATGCTCATATCGGCAAGCAGAACGGTGCGCCCGTCACGCTCCTTGCGCGAGCGAACCGTCAGCGCTTCGCAAAGCGGCAGGAATTGCGGATAGGATTCAACATCGGCGACCAAAGCGAACATCTGCTCGGGTGTATGGGATACGCGTCGGGTGGCTTCGAATTTTGGCATGAAACCAGCGGATTAAGCTGTTTTCTTGAGAATCGCTTCCCGTGCCGCACGCAGCTTGGCGAAGTCGTCGCCGGCGTGATGCGACGAACGCGTCAGCGGGCTGGACGCCACCAGCAGGAAACCCTTGGTCCGGCCGATCGTCTCGAAAGATTTAAACTCCTCCGGAGTGACGAAGCGGATCACCGGATGGTGCTTCTTCGACGGCTGCAGGTACTGGCCGATGGTCATGAAGTCGACATTGGCGGACCGCAGATCGTCCATCAGCTGCAGGATTTCATTCCGTTCCTCGCCCAGCCCCACCATGATGCCGGACTTGGTGAAGATCGACGGATCAAGCTCCTTGACCCGCTGCAACAGCCGGATCGAATGGAAATAGCGGGCGCCCGGACGAACCGTCAGATAGTTCGACGGTACGGTTTCGAGATTGTGGTTGAAGACGTCGGGCTTGGCGGCCACGACGACCTCCAGCGCGCCGTCCTTGCGCAGGAAGTCGGGCGTCAGGATTTCGATCGTCGTCAGCGGCGTTGCCGCCCGGATGGCGCGAATGACTTCGGCGAAATGCTGCGCACCGCCATCGGCGAGATCGTCGCGGTCGACCGAGGTGATGACGACATGGCTAAGGCCCATCTGCTTGACCGCATGCGCGACGCGGGCCGGTTCATCGGGGTCAAGCGCGGTTGGAATGCCTGTGGCGACGTTGCAGAAGGCGCAGGCGCGGGTGCAGATCTCGCCCATGATCATGAAGGTGGCGTGTTTCTTTTCCCAGCATTCGCCGATGTTGGGGCAGCCGGCCTCTTCGCAGACCGTCACCAGCTTGTGCGATTTGACGATTTCGCGCGTTTCGGCATAGCCCTTCGACACCGGCGCCTTGACGCGGATCCAGTCGGGCTTGCGCAGCACATCCTGATCAGGCTTGTGCGCCTTCTCCGGATGCCGCAAGCGCGGGGCGTTGGCGATCGTATCGAGGACAGTGACCATCGGGAAACCTGGTTCATTCGCGACGCCAGTCAGGCGTTCGCTGTCATAACGTCATCTAGGACTTTTCACCGCAAAGAAAAAGGCCGCCGCGGCGCATGCCGCAACAGCCTTTTTCGCATGGCGCCTCTTCAGTGATGCTAACGGCGCACAAGACGCCCGGCCCAGATCAGCAGGCAGGCACCGATAAAGCCGGTGATGAGATAGGCAATCCAGCCGACGCCGAACGGGCCAAAATTGAGAGCCTGCAGAATGGCGTTCAGCACGACCGCGCCGACGATGCCCATAACGATGTTCATGAAGATGCCGGTGTTGCTCTTCATGAACATTTCGGCGAACCAGCCTGCCAGGCCGCCGATGATGATGGCTGCTATCCAGCCGACGCCATTCAGGTGCATATGCCTTCTCCTTGTGTGATGCGTGAAAACGCATCCGCAAACGAAGTACCTTGCCGCCGGGTTCCATCTGTAGCAGCGCTTTCAATCTATCAGGCGTTGAGCGCGCGGCCATAGGCGTCGAGCACGCTTTCCTTCATCATCTCCGACAGCGTCGGGTGCGGGAAGATGGTGTGCATCAGCTCTTCCTCGGTCGTCTCCAGGTTCATCGCCACGACAAAGCCTTGGATCAGTTCGGTCACTTCGGCACCGACCATGTGGGCGCCGAGCAATTGACCGGTCTTCTTGTCGAAGATGGTCTTGATGAAACCCTGATCCTCGCCGAGCGCAATGGCCTTGCCATTGGCGGCGAACTGGAAGCGCCCGACCCGGATGTCCTTGCCCTCGGCCTTGGCCTTGGCTTCCGTCAGGCCAACCGAGGCGACCTGCGGATTGCAGTAGGTGCAGCCCGGAATCTTCAGCTTGTCGGTGGCATGCACGCCAGGAAAATCAGCGATCTTCTCGATGCACACGACCCCCTCATGTTCTGCCTTGTGGGCGAGCATCGGCGGGCCGGCGACATCGCCGATGGCGTAGATGCCCGGCACATTGGTCTTGCCGTAGCCGTCGATGACGATGCAGCCACGCTCCGTCTTCACGCCAAGCGCCTCGAGTCCGAGGCCCTCGATGTTGCCCTGCACGCCGACGGCCGAGATCATGCGATCGGCGGTGATCTTCTCGACCTTGCCGTCCTTCATCTCGACATGCGCGGTGACCGAGTTCGCACCCTTCTCGACCTTGGTCACCTTGGCTTCGAGGATGATCTTCATGCCTTGCTTCTCGAACTGCTTTTGCGCGAATTTCGAGACTTCGGCATCCTCGACCGGCATCACCGCCGGCAGCAGCTCGACCACCGTTACTTCGGCGCCCATGGTCCGATAGAAGGAGGCGAATTCGATGCCGATGGCGCCCGATCCCATGACCAGCAGCGACTTCGGCATCTCCTTCGGCACCATGGCCTCGAAATAGGTCCAGATCAGTCTGCCGTCAGGCTCGATGCCGGGCAGCGCGCGTGGTCGCGCGCCGGTCGCCAGGATGATGTGCTTGGCGGTGTAGGTGCCCTCGCCCTTGACGCCTTTCGGCACCGGCGGCTGCGGCTCCATCGGCTTCTTGGCCGTCTTGGATACGACGATCTCGCCCGGCTTCGAAAGCTTGGCCTCGCCCCAGATGACGTCGACCTTGTTCTTCTTCATCAGGAAGGCAACGCCGCCATTCAGCCGCAGCGAGACCTTTCGCGAGCGATCGACCACGGCCGCTGTATCGACGCTGACCTTGCCGTCGAGCTTCAGCCCGTAATCCTTCAGGTGATCCGAATAGTGCATGATCTCGGCCGAGCGCAGCAGCGCCTTGGTCGGGATGCAGCCCCAGTTGAGGCAAATGCCGCCGAGATGCTCGCGCTCGACGATCGCCGTCTTGAAGCCGAGTTGCGCGGAACGCACCGCGGTGACATAGCCGCCAGGGCCGGAGCCGATGATGATGACGTCGTAGTTCTCAGCCACGGGTTTTCTCCTTCACAATTCGAGCATGACGCGCACCACCGGTGCCAGCGCCTCGCCGATGTTTCGCGTGTTTTCGGCATCGAGGTGGACGCCATCAAGCGGTGTGGTTTGCGCCACGCTGCCGGCGTCGAAGAAGCCGCAGCCGGCCTCATCGGCGAGCGCGGCATATTGCGGTGCCAAAAACTTCGAGGCGTCGTCGCCGCCGGCAAACATTTCCTTGAAGTCGGCATTTTCGGTGCGACTGACGACAGGCGGCGAAACGATCAGGATCTGCGGCGCCGGCCAGTCGAACGGATAGTCGTGACCGCGCACAATGTCGATCAGCCGCTGGATGCCCTGCTTGGCCGCGACGGGATTGCCGTGAATCCATGGCTTCATGTCGTTGGCGCCGAGCATGATGACAATCAGGTCGATCGGAGCATGGGTCGTCAGGACGGTTGGCAGCAGTTTTGCACCGTTGCGATCCGCGCCGGCCAGATGGTCGTCGAAGGCCGTGGTGCGGCCGTTGAGGCCATCGGCAATCACTTGCACGCCAGCGCCTAACGCTGCCTGCAGCACGCTCGGCCAGCGGTCTTCCAGCGCGTGGCGGCCACCTTCGGCATTGTAGCCCCAGGTCAGAGAGTCGCCGTAACAAAGAACCGTCTTCATGCGCCCACCTGTGCGTTAATCGAGCCGCGCCTCAACCGCCGGCGCACGAACAGCCAGTGAACCAGCACAGTGGCCAGGTTCGGCAAAACCAGGCCGGCGACGATCGGCAGGTCACCTCCCCACTGGCGCTTATCGACCGGCTGAGAGAACGTCCAACCGATCAGGCCGAGCCCGATCAGCACGAACAGGATAATTGCGCAGAGGCCCAGCCAGTTGATGATCGTCGGTGCGTTCGCAAAAAGCTGCGCGATGAAAAACATGATCGTCGCGGCAATGGTGACAAGCACCGACGTCATGAACACCAGAATGTATTCTTCCTGCGCATGGGTTGCGACCGCCAGCTGTTGAGCAACCAGGCCGCCTGCCAATCCTGACAGGAAAAACGCCATGAGGGAGGTGAAGAAGATCCGCACCGCCCTCTCCGTCCTAGACCAGCATGCCCATCGGGTTCTCGATCAGCCGCCTGAAGGCGACCAGCAGTTCGGCACCCAGCGCACCGTCGACGGCGCGGTGATCGGTCGACAGCGTCACCGACATCACCGTGGCGATCTTGATCTCGCCGTTCTTGACCACCGCCCGCTCCTCGCCGGCGCCGA
>NZ_RZTB01000090.1:0-24396 GCF_003997735.1 Mesorhizobium sp. M7A.F.Ca.MR.148.00.0.0
AGGCCCGTCTCTGTCCGTGTCCTTCAGCGGCGGGCTTCCTTCGTCAGACGCTTGACGGTCTCAATGATCGCGTTGGCCAGAGCTTCGCTCGGTTGCCACAGGGGCATCGGTTCCATGTGTCAAAGGTGAGGTCGGCACGATCAAGTCACCACGCACCGGTAACGGTGAGCGTGCCGACCTCATCTGGGGCTAAATGACCAGGCCTGCAAGCTACTGGCAGAATGAAAGCGCAGCAATTAATCCTGTTGGCCTAGACTGCCCGTCAGGCCATTCCGCGATAGCACCATAGGCATGAGAGTCGGGGATATATTAGCTTGAGCTTGCGGCGGCCCCCTCCGCCCGCCCGGCCGGCGCCTAACGTCCCAACAAACCCGCCACAGGCGCCGGCCACCCTCGCCTCGGTCGCCTCCGAGATGTGCAGTGTTGAGTGGATGCGTCGTCGCGTCGAGGGCTCGTGGCTTCGCCTCTCGGATAGCTCGCAAGGTCGCATGGCGTAGTTTGTCCTCGCGCTTGAAGGTCTTCACGCGGCCGATAAGGCTGCCGCTGCTCGGCACTCCAACTTCGATGAGGCGTATGAGGTCGCGCTCGCGGGCGCAGTACCGCGGAAGCGCGGGTGGGGTCTATTGCGTGCGTCACCTGCGTGGTCGCAAACGGAGGTCGGCTAGTCCGCCGAATGACTTTATCGCCGTAGCTTCCCTACTCCCAATCGATTGTTCAAACAGCGTATAACCCTTTGAAATCTCTGTCAAATATTTTCCAGAACTGCTAAAATTCCGACACTAGAACCGTCAAAAAATTACGCTCTTGATTTTAAAGGGAAAATCGCCACAAAAAATATTTCGAGGTTTCACCAACTATCGGGACCATCCGGGCGATTTTCGAATTTTATGACGTCCACCAGCGTGCCCAAGTCGCCTCAAAAAGTACCGTCGCCTTCTCAACTAGGCATTTTTCATCGCAAAATGAGCCGTTGTCGCGAGTCCGGGTGGATCGTCCGTATGGTCCCGCAACCGCTCCGCTTCTCCGATAATGCCAAGTGCTTACTAGGTGCGATGAGCCGGCCGCCGGCGGGACAGACGGCAACCCTTGCCATTCACCGGACGGGAACTGTGCATTTTTTCCAAAAGCAGGAACATACCTGCATCGCCCAAGTTAGACATCGACGGCATTGGATCACGGATTCTTTCTCGCATTCTCCAGTCTGACAGAGTGCTCCATGATTCTTTGATGCTCGAACCAATGGGCAGGACAATGTACCGCTGTCAGCTTTTCTTATCTGCCTTTGGCCTGATGTTGGCGGGTGGCCTGTCCCCACAGGGCCAAGCCATGGCACAGGCGCCCTGCCCGGCCCACCACGATAAGCTGCTCGCTGTCCTCAAGGCCAATGTGAAAGCGAGCGGCGGACCTGCCAACGGAGGCTTTGAGACCAACGAATGGGCGGCTGTCGTTGCCCGCGACGGCGCCGTGTGCGCGATCGCTTTCAGCGGTCCCACCGCCGATTCCCAATGGCCGGGCAGTCGCCTCGTCGCGGCAGAGAAGGCCAATACGGCCAATGGGCTCAGCTTGGCGCAAATGGCCCTATCGACGGCCAATCTCTACGCGGGGGCGCAACCTGGCGGGCCGCTTTTCGGCTTGCAGGAGACCAATCCGGTCAACCAGGCCGCAGCCTATGCGGGCGATCCCAAAACGTTCGGAAGCGCCAGCGATCCGCTCGTCGGCAAGCCGATTGGAGGCGTCGTTGTGTTTGGCGGCGGGCTTGGCCTCTATGACGGAAAGAGCATCGTCGGAGGCATCGGGGTCTCCGGAGATTCCTCATGCGCCGATCACAATGTCGCCTGGCGTGTTCGCGCGGCGCTCGGCCTCGACAAGGTTCCCGCCGGAGTCAATCCCAATCGCAAGGACGCCATCGTCTACGATCTGGATCCCGGCGGCAAAAGCGCCTCGGGCTGGGGCCATCCGCTTTGTGCCGGCACCGAGGCTGACATCGCGGCGGAGCTCGGCGCCGGGGTGGGAGGCTCGATCCACAAATGAAAGGCATGCTGCACTCGGCACAGGCGCGCGTTAACGAAGGACGAGGCGCCCGCGCATTGGCGATCTGGAATTCTTTTCGGACCTGCATACTCTCGGTGATGCTGCTGGCATGCGGCCCATTCCTGAGCGGTGCCTCGGAGCCGCCATCGGCGGCGGCTATTGCGCCGCCCGCCGCCGCCGCGCCACCCGATGACGGGCAATGGACTATGCCGGCCAAGAACTACGCGTCGACCCGCTTCAGCGACCTGACCGAGATCAACGAAGGCAACGTCAAGAACCTGCAGGTCGCCTTCACCTTCTCCACCGGCGTGAACAAGGGCCAGGAAGCAGCGCCGCTGGTTGTCGGCAACATCATGTATATCGTCACGCCCTTTCCCAACATCGTCTACGCGCTCGACCTTTCCAGGCCCGGCGCGCCGATGAAGTGGAAGTACGAGCCCAACCCCGAGCCGGCGGCACAAGGGGTGGCCTGCTGCGATGTCGTCAACCGCGGCGCGGCCTTCGCCGACGGGCGCATCTTCTTCAACACGCTGGACGGCCACACGATCGCCCTCGACGCCAACACAGGCAAACCAATCTGGAACGCTCATATCGGCAACATCAACATCGGCGAGACCATCACCATGGCTCCGCTGGTGGTGAAGGGCAAAGTTTTGGTCGGCAATTCCGGCGGCGAAATGGGCGTCCGCGGCTGGGTCAAGGCGCTGGATGCCGGAGACGGGCATATTGTCTGGACGGCTTATGGCACTGGACCCGACAAGGATGTGCTGATCGGCCCGGACTTCAAGCCCCACTATGACATGGACAAGGGCACAGACCTTGGCGTGACGACATGGCCGCCGGAAGCCTGGAAGATCGGCGGCGGCAATATGTGGGGCTGGATCTCCTACGATCCGGCCTTGAACTTGATCTTCCACGGCACAGGCAATCCAGGACCGTGGAATCCGGATTTGCGGCCCGGCGACAACAAATGGACGTCCGGTATTTTCGCGCGTGATCCCGATACCGGAGCGGCGAAGTGGTTCTATCAGTGGAGCCCGCATGACCTCCATGACTATGACGGGATCAACGAGCAGATTCTTCTGGACATGACTTGGCAAGGCAAGCCGCGCAAGGTCCTCGTCCGACCGGAACGCAACGGCTACCTCTATATCCTTGATCGAACCACTGGCGAGGTGTTGTCCGCCACAGCCTACGGTCCGGTTAATTCCAGCAAAGGCGTCGACCTGAAGACCGGCCGCCTGATTGCAAACCCCGACAAGAAGACCGGCACCGGCAAGGTGGTCCGAGACATTTGCCCGACAGCGTCCGGCCTCAAGGACTGGCAGCCATCGGCCTTTTCGCCGAGGACCGGCCTGCTCTACATCCCCCACAACAATCTCTGCATGGATGAAGAAGGCGTCGAGGTAAACTACATCGCAGGCACGCCCTATGTCGGCATGAACGTACGCATGATCCCCGGGCCGGGCGGCAATCGTGGTGCCTTCACCGCCTGGGATGTTGCCGCTGCGAAGCCGGCCTGGGTCCTGAAGGAGAACTTTCCGGTGTGGAGCGGCACCGTCGTCACTGCCGGCGATGTCGTCTTTTACGGCACCATGGAAGGCTGGTTCAAGGCGGTCAGCGCCAGGACTGGCGATCTCCTTTGGCAATTCAAGACATCGTCCGGCATCATCGGCCAGCCGATAACCTATCGCGGCCCCGATGGGCACCAATATGTCGCAATTCTGTCAGGCGTCGGTGGCTGGGCCGGTGCCATCGTTTCCGGCGACCTCGACCCGCGCGATGCCACCGCGGCACTTGGCTTCGTCAACGCGATGAAGGATCTAAAGAACGCTACCACGGCGGGAGGCACGCTTTATGTGTTCCGGCTGCCTTGATGGATTGGACTTGACCGTACGTCCGGCGCGAAAGGCGTTCCAACGGGTGGCGATCGGCATGGCCGGGCTCGCCTTGTTGCTCTTGCCGGCCATTGCCAATCCACGTGAGTTGAGAGTGTGCGCCGACCCGAACAACATGCCGTTTTCCAACGCGGCCGGTCAAGGCTTCGAGAACAAGATCGCGGAAATCATCGCCACTGATCTCGGCGCCAAGCTGACGTATACTTGGTGGGCGCAGCGCCGTGGCTTCATCCGCAACACGCTGAAGGCAGGCCTTTGCGATCTCGTGCCCGGCACGCCTGCCAATCTCGAAATGCTGCGCACGACCACGCCTTACTACCGTTCGTCTTATGTCTTTGTAACCCGCCAGGACGGCCCGGACGTGGCCTCCTTCAACGACCCGCGGTTGCAAGAATTGCGTATCGGTGTTCAGCTCATCGGCGACGATGGCGCCAACTCGCCGCCAGTCCAGGCGCTTGGCCGCCGCGGCATCGTCGGGCACCTCATCGGCTACCCCGTCTATGGCGACTACTCCGCTCCCAACCCTCCGGCGCGCATCGTCGAAGCTGTCGCGAACGGCGAGATCGATCTTGCCGTGGTCTGGGGTCCGCTCGCCGGCTATTTCGCCCAGCGGCAAAAGGTGTCGCTCCGGATCACGCCGGTCACGCCTCGCATCGACGGACCGCAACTGCCGCTAATGTACGACATCTCAATGGGTGTTCGGCGCGAGGACGATGTGCTGCGTGGCGATGTGAATAGCGCGCTTGCCAGACACAAGGCCCAGATCGACGCGGTTCTGGCGCAATACGGCGTACCGCGTCTGGACATGGCCGGGAGTCCGGCGCGATGAGGCAGGCTCTGGCGATGTTACTGCCCTTGACGCTGGCCCTGGTCGCCTGCCAGCGCGAGGAGCGCGACACGCGACCGCAATCGGCGCTCGGTTCAGGTGAGCAGCCGACGCCCGTGACCACGTTGGAGCCGGGCGGACAGCGACCCTCCCCCACCGATAACAAGGCGGCGACCTTCGAGGCCAACGCCTTCCACATGAGCGAGGGCAAACGCCTGTTCAGCTGGTTCAACTGCTCGGGCTGCCATGCCAATGGCGGTGGCGGCATGGGCCCGGCGCTCATGGACGAGAAGTGGCTCTACGGCAGCTCGATCGAAAGCATCCACGCCACGATCCGCGACGGCAGGCCGAACGGGATGCCGAGCTTCGGCCAGAAGATACCCGATGACCAGATATGGGAGCTGTCGGCATATGTGCGTGCACTGGGCGGCAACGCGCCCTCCTCCGCCGCGCCGCAACGCAATGACGGCATGATGGTGCATCCCTCGGAAAACCGCCTGCCGGATGCCGCGACACTGGGCAAATCACCGTGAGGCGCCCGGCTTCGATGACCTTCGCTCTCTGTCTCCTGCTTCTGCAGGGATGCGCAGGCTGGCAGTCGGCGCTGGATCCGAAAGGCCCCGCAGCCGACGAGTTGGCTTGGCTGATCTGGTTCTTCACCGCGCTTTGCGCGGTTGTGTGGGTGCTGGTGATGATCGCGCTCGCAGCACCGCTGGTTATGCGATCGCGTCCCGGCGATGAACCCCTCTTACTCGACGAAGCGGCCGAACGCCGCAAGATGCGCGTGGTCGCGTCCGCCGTCGGACTGACCGCCATCATCCTGATCGGACTGACGCTGCTAAGCTTTTTCGCCAACAGGACGCTGGCTGCGATCGGCTCGGAGGCTGTGCTGACAATCAGGGTGACCGGGCACCAGTGGTGGTGGGAGTTGCGCTACGAGGATGCTACGCCGAGCCGCATCCTGACGACGGCAAACGAGATCCATATCCCTGCCGGCGAGCCGGTGCGGCTGCTATTGACCTCGACCGATGTGATCCATTCCTTCTGGATCCCAAGCTTGGCCGGCAAACTCGATCTTATCCCCGGCCACATGAACGTGCTGGATATCAAGGCGGACAAGCCGGGCGTCTACCGCGGTCAATGCGCTGAATTCTGCGGTGCGCAGCACGCCAATATGGGCACCTTCATCATCGCCGAGCCGCGCCCGAAATTCGATGCCTGGCTGAACGACCAGTTGCAGCCGGCCGGCGCGCCGGCGAGCGGCGAAGCCAAGGCCGGCGCGGACCTGTTCCTCAAACGCCCCTGCGTGATGTGCCACAGGATCGGGGGAACGCCGGCCGGCGGAACGGTGGCTCCCGACCTCACCCACATCGCCAGCCGGAAAACATTGGCGGCCGGAACGCTGACGATGAGCCGCGGCAATCTCGCCGCCTGGATAGCCGACCCGCAAGGCATCAAGCCGGGTTCCCACATGCCAGTGGCAGATCTCAACGGCGACGAGCTCAACGCAATCGTCGCTTATCTCGAGGGGCTGAAATGAGCAGCGCCGATGTCACAGGCGACCGCCACATCCCGGAACCAGACCCCGCCAAGGGCGACCTTGCTCCCGAACGTGACGGCCCCCGCGATACGGGCATGGATGATGCCAGCCTGCATCGCTGGCTCGAGCGCACCTGGCGGACGCCGTCCGGCATCGTAGGAGCGCTCTCGAGCGTCGATCACAAGGTGATCGCACGACGCTATTTGATCACGGCTTTCGTCTTCCTTGGTCTTGGCGGTCTCAACGCTGTCGCCATGCGTATCCAGCTTTCGGGACCGCAACGCGGCCTGATCGGGCCCGACCTCTACAACCAGCTGTTCACCATGCATGGCGTTACGATGATGTTTCTGTTCGCCGTGCCCATCGTGCAGGCGACCGGGATCTACCTGGTGCCGCTGATGGTGGGCACCCGCAACATCGCGTTTCCGCGCCTGAACGCGTTCAGCTATTGGATCTACGTCTCGGGCGGCGCTTTCGCCTGGGTGTCCTTCGCCCTCAACATGGCTCCTGATGTGGGCTGGTTCGCTTACGTGCCGCTGTCCGGCCCCGAATTCGCACCGGGCAAGCGCGCCGATGTCTGGGCGCAGATGATCACCTATACCGAAGTGTCGTCACTGGCCGTCGCGGTGGCAACCATCGTCACGGTGTTCAAGCAGCGGGCCCCCGGCATGTCGCTGGACAAGATCCCGCTCTATGTCTGGGCGATGCTGGTCACTTCCTTCGTCGTCATCTTCGCGATGCCGGCGGTGATGATCACCTCGACTTTCCTGATCCTTGACCGGCTGGTCGGCACGCACATCTTCAACCCGGCGGAAGGTGGGGATGCTCTGCTGTTCCAACACCTCTTCTGGTTCTTCGGCCATCCGGAGGTTTACATCATCTTCCTGCCGGCGACGGGCATGGTGTCCGCGATCATTCCTGTTTTCGCCAGGCGACCGACATTCGGTCATCTCGGGCTGGTCCTGTCGCTGATCGCAGTCGGCTTCCTGTCGTTCGGGCTCTGGGTTCACCACATGTTCGCCACGGGATTGCCTAAGCTCGGCGCCAGTTTCTTCACCGCATCCAGCATGCTGATCGCCATTCCAAACGGCGTGCAGATCTTCTGCTGGCTTGCAACACTTTGGGACGGCCGGCCGGTGATCCGGACGCCATTGCTGTTCGTCTTCGGCTTCTTCTTCATCTTCGTCATCGGCGGGCTGACCGGCGTCATGCTCGCCTCTGTGCCATTGGATCTTCAGGTGCACGACACCTATTTCGTCGTCGCGCATTTCCACTACGTGCTGATCGGCGGCTCGGTGTTCCCGCTGCTTGGCGCGGCTTATTTCTGGTTCCCGAAGATCACCGGCCGCATGATGAGCGAACGCCTTGGACGGTGGCATTTCTGGCTGGCCTTCATCGGGTTCAATGCGGCCTTTTTCCCGATGCATCTCGTCGGCCTATGGGGCATGCCACGAAGGGTCTACACCTATCCGGCCGAGCTTGGCTGGGGCAACATCAACCTTTTCATCTCGGCAGGGGCGCTACTCTTCTTCCTGAGCTTTGTCCTGTTCACCTTCAATCTTGTGCATGGCGCGTTGAAAGGCACCTCGGCCGGCAACAATCCGTGGGACGCAGGAACCTTGGAGTGGGCAACGTCCTCGCCACCGCCGAGCTATAATTTCGCACGCATTCCCATCGTCACCCATATCGAGCCGCTCTGGGCCGAGCGCGAGGCGCTCCCTGTAGCGACCGGGCTCCGCGTCGATGCGCGCGAACTCCTCATCTCGACCTTGGCCGAAGCTTATCCCGATATTCGCGAGAAATCGGCCACACCGTCGATCTGGCCGCTTTTTGCGGCGCTAGCCGTCGGCGGCACGTTTCTCTATTCGATCTTCACGCCTTGGGCGATCGTCTGGGGCGCCGCGCCGATCGCCATCACGTTGATCGGTTGGTTCTGGCCGAAGGGCGATCCGGAGGACCAGGAATGAAGCAGCGCGCCGCCGCCGATCTTTCTGGCCTGCCGACCTTCGGGCACGGTCCGCGCAGCCCCACCTGGTGGGGCACGCTCGGCTTCATGGCGTTGGAAGGTACGGGTTTTGCGCTGGCAGCGGGCGCATATCTCTACCTTGCGCTGTCGTGGCCAGCATGGCGGCTTAGCGCACCGCAGCCGAACCATTGGCCCGGAACGATCGTGACGATTTTGTTTGTCGTCAGCCTTGTGCCCAACCACGTCCTCCACCGCCACGCCAAGCAATGCTCCATGGTTCCGGTGCGGATCGGCCTGGTGGTCATGTCGCTGCTCGGCATCGCTCCGCTCGTCGTGCGCTGGTTCGAATTCCCCGCCCTCAACATCTATTGGGACACCAACGCCTATGGATCGATGCTCTGGGTGCTGCTTGGCCTGCACACCACGCACCTCATAACCGATGTCGGCGACACCATCGTGCTGACAGTGCTGATGTTCACGCGCCACGGCTATAGCGGCCGGCGCTTCGGCGATGTCGGCGACAATGTCTTCTACTGGGATTTCGTGGTCCTGACCTGGATCCCGATCTACGTGCTCATCTATTGGGCGCCGAGGCTAGGCTGAGATGCGAGCGTTGCGGTTGGGAACGTCCTGGGGTGGTCTTCTGTCAGGTCCGCTGGCCTGGGCGGTCTCGACACAGCTGAATTATGCACTGGTGCCTTGGCAATGCAACCGTCAGGTGCCAGTCGTGCTTCCCGTGGCGCTGCTGCTCGTCTTGTTGTCGCTGCTCGGCGGGGCGCTGTCGTGGCGGGCGAAGCGGCGAGGCGGTGCCGCATTCAAGCCGGAGCGTACGCGCGGCACAGAGCGCTTCGTCGCCAATCTCGGGATGTTGTCGGCGTTGCTGTTTGCGCTTGTGATCCTCATGCAAGGCAGCGCGGCGCTGATCCTGGATGGGTGCCTGCGATGAACCTGGACGCGCTGTTCCCTACTTCCATCTGCTACGGCGCCGGCGCGCCCGGGGCCGGGTGGACGCTCGCGCTGCCCATCACCCTGCCACTCGCCGTGCTTGCCCTGATATATGTCGTTGGCGCTGGCCGGCTTTGGCGGCGCAGCAGCCGCGGCAGGACGTTGCGGCTGCGCCAGGCTCTGCTGTTCACGGCCGGATGGAGCGTGTTGACAGCCGCATTGGTCAGCCCGATTCATGTGCTCGGCGAGCAGGTCTTTGCGGCGCATATGATCGAGCATGAGCTGCTGATGGCCGTGGCGGCGCCGCTGTTGGTCTCTGCCTGCCCGGCTGCGGCCTTGATGTGGGGCCTACCCATCCGGTTCCGGCGCATCCTGGGAAATGCCGGACACGCCAATTGGCTGAGGGTGGTCTGGGCCTTCGCAACGCGGCCGATCAGCGCGACCATTATCCACGGCATTGCTATATGGATTTGGCACATTCCGGTGTTGTTCGAGGCCGCGCTCGAACGCGGCGTACTGCACTATGCACAGCACGCGAGCTTCTTCGGAACAGGGCTGCTGTTCTGGTGGGTCCTCTTGCCGCGTCCCGGCCGCCAGCATGCCTATGGGAGCGCAGTGATGCACCTCTTTGTCACCTCGCTGCATACCGGGCTGCTCGGCGTTCTCCTGTTGCTCTCGCCACGCCTCTGGTACCCGGAGAACGCCGTGGGAGCGGCACTGTGGAATTTGAGCCCCCTGGAGGACCAGCAACTTGCCGGACTGGTGATGTGGGTTCCGGCTGGATTGATATATGGCGGCGCAGCGCTGCTGCTGGCCGCGTTGTGGATCAAGGCGAGCGGAAGGGAGGCGGCGCATGCGTACGAGCTTGTCTAAACTGCTTGCCGCCGTCATCGCCGCGCTGGTGCTGCTCGTCGCGGCCGTGGCCGGAATGACCTGGTGGTCCGATCGGGCCGCGCGCGTCCGCCACGAGGCGGAGGCGGCCACGGGCGGTGACACTGCGAGGGCCTTGCCGATCATGACTGCGAATGGCTGTTCCGGCTGCCATACGATTACGGGCGTGCCGGGCGCGCAAGGGCAGGTCGGTCCTAGCCTGGATGCCAGTCTTGCTAACCGCGTCTTTATTGGCGGCGGGCTGGCCAACAATCCAGAGAACCTGATCCGCTGGATACGATCGGCCAGGGAAATCAATCCGCACACCGCCATGCCGTCGACCCGGATTACAGAGCAGCAGGCGCGCGATATCGCGGCTTACCTCTACGCCCTGAAATGACTCGAGCGGTTCACCGTTTGAACAACAACGCCGGCCCTTCTGAAGAGACCGACTATCGTTGATCCAGGATCATTCAAGCTAGGTTTGACGCTGAGACGGATCGGAAATCCGTTCACGCACGGCATGCTCGGTTTTGTCTGCTGTGGACTTCACGACCTCGCCGAGCTGATCGGCCATCGTGCCTGGTTCCATATTTTGCCGGCCAGCTTCCTGCTTGATGGTCTCATAGGCGTCGGCGGCGACCTGCTTGGCCTCATCGAGACCCCTGTCGAGCATGGTTCCGGCAGTATCGCGAAGCTTATCACCAAAGGCGCCTAGTTGCTCATCCTCCGTTGCGGTATGCGGCAGCATTGCACCTATAGCGGCGCCGATGGCGAGACCGACGGCCGCTACGGCCAAGGGTTGGTCCTCCAACAGATCTTGCGCGGAGCGGCTGGCTTTTGCCGCCATGTCACCAGTCCTCGAGCTTGCATTGGCAGCGCTTCCCGTCAGACCCGCCGCAGCGGCCCTTGCGGTGCTCGATATGGTATCGCCGACGCTGGTAGCGCTCGATGAGAGCGATTCCGCGGCATCGGAGAGCGTGCCGCCGAAGCCGCCGCGCTCCCCTTCATCATGTCGTCCCGGCGCTGAAGGCAATGGGTAGCCAGCCGAACCGTGGGCCGTGTTTGAGGTACCGCTGCCGAATATCAGCCAAGCAAGACCCGCGCCGACCATGGTGACCGGCAAAGGATTGTCTCGGACCTGCGTTTTGAGATTGCTGAGCATGGCCGAGCTCTCCCCTCCCGAGAACAGCCCGGTGAACTCATCCAGCAATTGTCCGGGCGTCATCTTGCCTCGAATGGATTCGGCGGTCTCCATCACCCGGGCGCGAGCTGCCTCGGCCTCGCGTTCAAGTTCGGCTGCGGATTTCTCTTTCATCTCACCTGTTCCTTGATCACGCTCGCGTCGCGCTTAAGCTGTTCCTGGGTCCGGTCGGGGGTAAGTTCCGAAGGCGCCATGCTGGCCATCCCGGTCCGCAGCAGGATGACGCCGAGGACCGCCACGACCACACCGACCAGCAGGGAAGACCACCCCGCGCCTAGCCCTGCCCGCGTCAGTGCGATAACGAGTGCCTGCAGCAACACCAATAGCGCGGCGAGCAGGCAAATCGCGCCGCCCAGTACTTCCGCGGCACCTGCTCCGGCTTTGGCAAGCTTTTCAGAGAGCTCCGCCCGAAACAGCCTGGCCTCGGTTTGCACCAGAGTGGTGACATTCTGGGCCAAGTCGGTGATCAGTCCGGTAAGGCTGGGATTGTCCTGGGTGTTCATCTGTCCTGCTCCGCGTTCTGCGTGGCCCCATCATCGCCAACGAGGCCCGAATCCTGCGAACGATCAACGGACCAACGCTGTGCCTGATCGGTGTGTGATTTGAGGTCTCCCGCAGCATCCTGGAATTCTGGACCCGCCGGCGGAGAAGCCTTGATGAACCGCCCGAGAGCCAATCCGGCCAATACCGATCCGGCAAGCAGGACACCGGGATTTTGCCGGCCAAAGGATTGCACGTCCTCCAGGACCTGGCCGAACGGTTTCTGTTTCAATGACGATGAAAGCCGCTCCAAGCCACCGGCGGCATCCAATGCGAACTTCGATGCGTTCCTTTCATCGTTGTTGGCCAGATGGTCACTGGCCGCGCGCAGTGCGCCGCCCAGCGCCGCCAGACTCGATCCGATGTCGCGCTGAGCTTCCTCCGCCTTGTCGGAAATCGCATCCCTGGCTTCAGATGCATAATCGCCAGCCTTACGGGTCACCGTGTCACGCGCGTCGTGAAGCAGCTCGCTGGCACGTTCTTGTTCCTGGCGAAGCCTGTCGGAAGCGTCGCTTTTCGCCTTGTCGAAATCGGTGGGCTGTCCGCCCTGATCGTTCTCATGCTGCATGGGCCACCTAGTGAAGACCGAGGAAGGAGAGGACCGCGAGCACGACAACGATAAGGCCGATAAGATAGATGACACTGTTCATGTGCACGTCCTCCGTGGCTTCCCAACTTCGTGGAACCTCCGATGTTCCACTAGGTGAAAGCATTTATGATCAGACTGAAACGGAGAGCTCGTCAGACACGCAACAATCAGGAATGAGCTGAGCTGCCCCTCGTGCGGAGGTTCACTGGCTCGAGTACAAACCTTGTGCTCCCGACTGCGGACGGGTCGAGCGGAAGGCCGCCGGTTGCCTCGGCTTTGGCTGACCTTTGTCTATTCGGCTGTCCGCCTTTCGATCATCTGCTCGCTCTGGACGCCCGGCACGTCCCTGCGCTGTTGGACGCCTTCAACGAAGCGAGGATGAAGGCATAGAATACGTGCTGATGCTTCATTCTCCTGCGGGAAGGAGCAGAGATATTCAGTTCGCCCATGTCTTCGAACGCCGCGACTGCTGCATGGTGTCGTGTGCACGCGCTCCGACGGATTGTTCCGTCCGAGCAACACCTAATTCATGCAACCTTGGAAAACAGGGCGACGTCGCATCTGGCCAAGCCGTAGCGCCACCGATGATCGGTCGTGGCGACCCGGCTTTGGTAAAACAGCGAAAGTTGTCCCCCTTCGATCATCACGGTCGAGTGGCCGTTCTCTCCCGGCTGGCCTGGTTCCAGCACCGGTCCTATCGACACATAAGGTCCAGCAACATCATCGGCGATGGCAAAAAACACGCGTTGCCGGTTTCCCCGAAGGCCAATCGGGAGAAAGCAAGTGGCATTGAGAAGCACGCGGCCATCCGGCAATTCGACCAGTTGTGCGCCCTCTATCCCCCATTCGTAGTCGGGATCCTCTCTCGTGTTGTGGTGAGGAACTTCATTATGGTCGAGGATCTTGCCGATCCGCTTCCAAGGGCCGAACCATGAATCGGATTGGCTACGCGCGAGATAGATGTCGGGCTGTGGCACCCTGGTGAATTTTGGCATGGCGGAATAGACGAGGTAGCGCTTGCCGCCAATAACCGCGGGATGCGGATCGTAAATGCCATCTTCCTCCGTGTCCGGGATGGCGAGGATTGCCGGGCTAAGAACCACCCAATGGAACCCGTCATTGGAAACCGCATGCTCGCAGCGGCCACCAGACTTCATGAACTCGGTCTGGATGAACATGTGAAAGACGCCACTTTCGTGAATGACCCCCGGAGCCGCAACACCACTCCCATTGATAGGAAGCTCGATCGACTGATGCTCGGTCCACGGCCCATAAAGGTCCGGCGCCGTGGCATGCAGGATCCTCCACGTCTCGCTGGTCACCGTGCCGCTCGAGCCGAAGACGTGCCACAGGCTGCCATCAAAGACGGGGCAAGGGTCCTTGAGATCATCCACGCTTTGCGGATGAAACAGCGGAAAAACATTGGTTGAAAAGTCGATCTTCATATCAGCCCCGGAATTCGCCTGGCACGGACTCGCCAGTGATGCGGGCGAATCAACTTGATGTCCTGCACATTTTATAACCAGCGACTTAAACGCAAATACGGCAGGTCAGTTCTCCACCGACATTCCCCCGTCGCTCACGCTTTCAAAGCCCGGCGACGCGTGGTGGCCGTTCTCAGCTCCGCGGAAATATCGTCGCATCCGTCATCCGAGCGGTGACTGAGAGCTCTTCACTTCACCTTGGAACAACTCACGCGGTGGAAAGTTAGGAGCTGGTACCGAAGTCTATTTCTCCTCCATCTGCGATTAACAAATGTTAGTCGCAGCATAAATTAAAGATTACAGGAAGGAAAATCTCAATGGAAGCAGCCGTGGGCAGGGTGTCCGCCAGTAAACACGCCGGCAGGGAAAATCTACTGGTTTGCTTCTCGCACTTGCGTTGGAATTTCGTCCATCAACGCCCGCAGCATATTCTCACTCTTGCATCCATGCAGCAGAGAGTGATCTACTTTGAAGAGCCTCTTTTTGAAGAACTGCCACAGCCGCTGATGCGGACGAGCGAGGCATCGCCAAACATTCTAATTGTGACACCAGTGCTTCCGCTCCGCGCGTCGGCCGCGAAATCAGATGCCGTCCAGCGGAGATTTGTTCAGCAGATCATAGCTTCTATGCCGCACAGCCGGCTGATCGCCTGGTACTACACGCCGATGGCTCTTCGCTTCACGGAGTTCCTTGACCCAGACATATGCGTCTACGACTGCATGGACGAACTCTCCGCCTTCAAGAATGCGCCGCCCGAACTGGCGCAGATGGAAAAGGAACTTCTGCGCCGCGCCGATCTCGTTTTCACCGGTGGCCTGAGCCTGTTCGAGACCAAGCGCCGCCTGCATCAGGCCATTTACCCCTTTCCGAGCAGCATCGATGTGAAACACTTTCACAAGGCAAGGCTGCCAGGAAAGGACCCCATCGACCAGGCCGGCATTCCTCACCCGAGGGTGGGGTATTTCGGCGTCATCGACGAGCGGCTGGACGTCGACCTCGTGGCGCTAGCGGCGCGGACCATGCCGGACGTGCATTTCGTCATGATCGGCCCCGTTGTCAAAATCGATCCTGCAATCCTGCCGAAGGCCGACAACCTTCATTGGTTGCGCGCGAAGGCCTACTGCGACCTGCCCGATTATCTGCGCCATTGGGATGCCGGATGGATGCCGTTTGCGCTCAACGAAGCGACCCGGTTCATCAGCCCAACCAAGACGCCAGAGTTTCTGGCGGCGGGCCTGCCGGTGATCTCGACGGCAATCGTCGACGTTGTGCGCAGCTACGGCGCTGCTGGGCTGGTGGAGATCGCCGACGGTGACGACTTGGACAGCAAGCTGCGCTCCCTGCTTTTGCGACCGCGCGAGATGCTGCTGCCGCAAGTCGATGCCTATCTGGCTGACATGTCGTGGGAAAGAACATGGAAGGCCATGGCCGCTCACATTGAGGGCGCCTACCGGCGCAAGAAGGTCGTCCCGCTCCGCAGGAGCGCATAGCCATGTTCGATTGGCTGATCGTGGGCGCGGGGTTTGCCGGCAGCGTTCTTGCTGAAAGGATAGCCTCCCAGCGACATGAAAGCGTTCTCCTGGTCGACCGCCGCAGCCATGTCGGCGGCAACGCCTACGATTGCTACAATGAAGCCGGCATCCTCATCCATCGTTACGGGCCTCATATTTTTCACACCAACAGCCAGTCGATCGTGGACTACCTCTCGCAGTTCACCCAATGGCGCACATACGAGCACAGGGTTCTGGCGGCGGTCGACGGGAAACTGCTTCCCATCCCGATCAATCTCGACACGATAAACCGCCTTTATGGCCTCGAGTTGAATTCCGCACAGTTGGAGGAGTTCTTCGCATCGCGGCGCGAGACGGTAGAGGACGTGCGAACGGCCGAGGATGTTGTCGTCAGCACCGTGGGACGCGAGCTCTACGAGAAGTTCTTCCGTGGCTATACAAGGAAGCAATGGGGCGTCGATCCGAACCAGCTGAGCAAATCAGTGACGGCACGAGTGCCGACCAGGACCAACCGCGATGACCGCTATTTCAGCGACAGCTTCCAGAAGATGCCTGCCGGCGGATACACGAGGATGTTCGAGCGCATGCTCGATCACCCGAACATCAAGGTAATGCTGCAGACCGACTTCCGCGAAATTCGTGACAAGATACCATTCAACCGCCTGATCTATACCGGCCCGATAGACGAATATTTCGGCTGGCAGCTAGGGCGTCTTCCTTATCGTTCGCTCCGTTTCGAGCACGTCACACTCGACCAAGAGCAGTTTCAGCCGGTTGCCGTCGTCAACTACCCCCAGACGGAAGATTACACCCGCATCACCGAGTACAAACATTTGACCGGCCAACGGAGCGTGCGGACCAGCCTGACATACGAATATCCCACCGATATCGGGGACCCGTACTATCCGGTGCCGCGGGCCGAAAACGAAGAGCTCTACAAGCGCTACGAAGCGCTCGCCGCAACCTGTCCCGACGTGTGGTTTGTCGGCCGCCTGGCAACCTACCGCTACTACAACATGGATCAGGTGGTCGGGCAGGCCTTGGCAACCTTCGCACGCATTCAAAAGAGCGTCCCGGAATGGGCGGGCGTGGGGAATACGTCGTTGGCCGAAGGGGCGCTGTAGCTCCCCCATCTGGACCCGGGAGCATCGGCGCGGGGCCGACAGGCGCTCGCGCAGATCCTCGTGCAGCTCATGTGTTTAACGCGTCGGGTTCGCCGCGAACAAAGCTTGCTGGCGGGCCAATTCGTCCGCGACGGGCTTGCGGACGTGTCGGCTGCCGTCCGCCTGGACGACTGAAAACAATCCCACCTCCGCATGCCGCGAATTGTCCCAGCCCGGATAGGCGGTTACCGGGTAAAGGCAAATACCTTCGATCGGGGCTTTGAGGCTTTCTGCGGCACGCACCTCGTCGCAGACATAGTGGAGCCAAGCCGGCCCGCCAGACCCCTCGGAGCCGGTCTCGGCGATGAACATAGGCTTGCTGTATCGATGCGCGACTTCGATCAGCATCTCCGATAGGGCACGGTACTCGTGATGCCCCATCGGAATCGTTGGCCCGTTTAGGTACCACTGATTGTGTGGATAAAAATTCAAGCCAACGACGTCGATGACATCTTCGCTCCCACCCAGCTCAGGTTCGGCCCGGCCCAGCAGCATGTCGTAAGCTTCGAACTGTCCCTGACGGGCATTTTCGGCCCGGCGCCGTTCGGTGCGGGTCCGGTCGCGAGGAGCGATGTGGATAAGCGGCTCGGCCCAGACAAATCTGCAAGCGGGATCGACCTCCCGCATCGCGCGAACGCCGGCTATTGCTGCTTTCACGAGGTGCCGCTTGAACCATCCCCGCTTCTTCGGGCCGACGCGCGGGAAATAGCCGACCTCAACAGCCCAGGCGAAAAACGAAATTTCGTTGATCGGGCACAACAGAGGCGCTGTACCGGCGATTGAACGATGAACCCTCACAGCTTCCGCGGCGAACGAGGCATAGGCATCGATGAAATGCATCGACCCCTGATCAACATGGTCGGGAGATCCGTAGTGGAAGATGTCCCAGATGATCTGGACACCTGCCGATTGCGCTGCTTCGACCATCGGCGTCCAGCTTGACCAGTCATAGGTTCCAGGAGCGGTTTCGATGAGGTGCCAGCGCAAGCCGTCGCGGATGGTACGAAGACCGAGTTCGGCGCAACCGCGGTAATCGCCCAGGGCATGCAAATAATGCGACGTGGCGCGGATAAGATCGAGGCGAACGCCGTCCTTGCGCCGGTGAGACGAGCACTCGAAGCCAGCCATGAAAAAACTGGCGAACGGCGAAGCGCCCGCAATCGAAGTCACCTCATTGCCTTCGCTGTGTCCTGCTTCGCTCATGCGAAGTCTCCTTCGGGCATTTGGGCTCAATCTCGGCTGCCGAATGCAGATCGGGAACAGCCATAGCAATCCGGCGGCCGTCTCTCATCCATCAGGCTGCACATTGGTCCTGTGCTTAACGGGATGGTTCCAAACCGGATGGTCGAGCCTTTGTTCCCGATCGAACCCACCGGAGGGCAGACAGCAGCCAGGGAAGCAGCTGCGCAAGGCAAGTCGGGGGCGAGGCACACAGCCGTCATCGGATGATCCACCGTCCGACGAAGGCAGGGAACAGTACGTTCAAATTCGACTTTCCGACATCGATCATGCCAGGCGAGAGGATCGCAGCGACGTCGCCTGGAGTATCGAGCCGCTCCGCCGATCTTCCCGGTAAAGCCCGTCATTCGCTTCAAGCGGGAACATTGGTTGCCTCAACAAGTTTGATCGCCATAGCAATGGCCGCAGCGGGCGGGCGCACGGATGAGACATCTGGTCAAAGATATCCTGATCGAAATCGCTGAAATGCTTCCGGCCATCACTCAAAAGGGCGAAAGCTCAGCCGAAGCACTGCCCGTCCATGCGCCGAACTTCCCCCACGATCTGGAGCCGGTGATCCGGGCAGACCCTTCCTACCAAGTGCCATCGCAACGCACCGACGATCGGCATGAATCAGTCGCAGTCCCGAGCAAGCTGCAAGCTGTATGGAGGGATATGGCGCCGGCTGTGATGATCGTACCTTTGCCAGTCACTGTAGATGAAGACATGGTCAACGCTCACGCCTCCGACGGGGCAGCATGGACGGCGTCGAGTGCCGAGCGAACGGCTTCAACGTTTGAAGCGTGAGGCTGGGCTCACGGCCTGAAGATCCAGCGGCCGTTGGGCCTGCGCCTCTTTATCGCGCATCGCTTCGGCGCCGACATGAACTTTGCTCACACCCAGTACGCTTCTAACCTAGCACTGCAATTGCACTGGTTCTTCAGCACCGCCGCGTTGGTGATCGCTATCTTTGACTATGCTGATTTGCGGCTCTTGGCCTTTGGCCGATCTTGGCCGATGCCTTCCTTGGCGAGGCTCTTTCGAAGAACCGAGGCCAGGTCGACAACGTTCTCCTGGGGCTTTGGTGCCGGTTTCGGGGGTTTTTTGCCCTTGCGTTTGGCGTCGATCATGGCAATCAGCGCATCCTCGTAGGTATCCTCGAATTTCGAAGGATCGAACTTTGTCACCTTCTTGTCGATGAGAAGCCCCGCGATTTCGAGCAGATCCGCATCATACTTTGGGCTTTTCACATCGTCGAAGACGGTGTCTTCCGACGTCATCTCATTGTGGGTCCGTAGCTCGGTCAGCAACATCCCTTTTCCAAGGGGCTGTATCAACACTTCGCGCCCGCGCTGATAGAGTACGACGCAGGAGCGTGCCGCAACGCGCTTCTTGGCCATCGCATCGCGCAGGACGGCAAAGGCCTCCAGAGAGGCACCGTCTGCCGGGATCAAATAGTATGGTTTCTCCAGAAAGCGTGTGTCGATATCGGCAACCGGAACGAAGGAATCGACGTCAAGTGTATGCTGCGACGTCAGTTTCAGTTTCTTTATCTCGTCCGGCTCGACGTGAATGAAATCACCCTTGTCCGCCTCATACCCTTTGATCTGATCCTCGGCTTCGACAACATCGCCGGTCTCTTCATCGACATAGGCGCTTTTGACGGGTAAACCGTCCTTGCGGTTCAAAATCTTGAAGTGGATCTTGGATGCCTCACTTGTGGCACCAACTATCTTCACCCCGCATGACACGGAACCGACCCTCAGAAAGCCCTTCCACACCGCGCGTGGCGCAACCATGCCGTTTCTCCTAGACCTCGATCTCGGCACAACGTCAGGCACACGGTTCTGTTCCGCGACGTGCGCCGGCATCTTTCCACCCGATCGCAGGAGCAGACGTCGCTTTCACAAGCATAAGAGGTGCTTAAGGGTGCTTCAAATGCATCGGAGCTCTGGCTCAGTGCGACAAAAAGCGTTCGCGTAAGGGAGTCGGCAGGATCAAGCGGACCAAGCTCGGGTTGAGTGACCGTGCCGACCTTAACTGGACACAAGCGTGGGCCGAATGACCTGACGCATACGCTACCGGCACAAGGGAAATGCTACAATTAAGACTGGAGGACTTGTTGTGAACATGGCGCTATTTATACCCGAGTTGCAACGGTAATCACGTTCCGGACCGAATAGTATCACGGCGAAGCCGTGCTACTCTGGCGTCCCAAGCCCTGCCAACTATTCCCCGTAGGCCATCGGCCGATTCCTCCAAGACATAGCAACTCAGTCGACATTCCGCCCGCAGGATCTCCCCTTGCGCAGAAAGCTCCTTGTGCTGGCGAATAAGATCATCCAGGCGGTCCAGATAAGGTGCGCGGCTCATCAGCCTTCACCCCGCAGCATCTCTTCGAAAGTAGCTTCATCGAAGTAGGCTCCGGAGTGCTGGAACAGCCACATCAGACGGGCGCTCAGTGCCTCGGCCTCGACGCTGCCTTCTGCTAGCGCACGCTCTTTGCAGGCCCGCTGAAACACCTGCTGTAGGAGGGCGAGTTCTTCGGGATTTGCAACGCCGATGGTAGCGGGAGCGGTCATGGCTTCCTCCGTTGGGGCGGAAGCATGTTCTTCGCTCACAGCCGGCGGTGCCCTGAAACTACCGCCGATGAGACTAGACTACGCTCATATTGGCGAGAGTCGATTCAATAATAATTTAGTCACGACCGGCAGGAGCATTCTAATGCCGCTCTTTCAAAAATCGGGCTTCACGAAGCAGCGAATTCCAATCCGTGCCGATAAGCTTGATCAGACCGCGCGCATCCGGCTCCGAAATGCCGACTTCTTCAGACAAACGTCGGGCAAGCAATTGCTCATTGCCCTTCTTCACACGGCCGTCGCCATCCTTTTTCATTGGTTCCTCCTTGGGAAGCCAACTTACGGAATGACCTTTCGTTTCATGGAATAAGAAAAAAGCCCGCCGTCCCATTAGCGGCAGCGGCGGGCCGTCCCTGGGATAACGGGACTCGCTGGGGTGTTGGTTTCCCCTGCTGTCGCGGGCGGTGCAAAGCAGGTGCCACCTATAAGGTGAACCAACACAGCACACCTCGCGGGCGACTCGCCGCGAAACAGACCTTGGTCTGGTATCGACCCGCCTTGCCGACCTAGCACGACGGGCGTTCGGGAGCGGCTACACCCTGAGAGTTGACCCCTTTGCATCAATCTGCAACAGGGCAACAGTTCCAAGACACGTCAGCAGCCTTCCGTGGTCTTTTTCATCTGGCCAGGAGCAGCCGAGTTAGCATCGGTATCCTGTTGACCTGGCGCGGCCTGCTTGGCGCTGCCAGTTTGTTGACCTGGAGCGCAGTCCTTGGCGGAGTTCGAGTTAGAGTTCGTTCCACTCGTGGTGGTCGAATCCGTTCCCTGATCGGTCGTAGTGCTCGGCATTGTCTGGGTCGTCGAGGTCGACGATCCGCCTGTGGTCGTGGTGGTCGATTGCGCAACAGCGAGGCCAGTTGACAGTACCATAATGGCTGAAGCCAATAGAACCTGTTTCATGATCAACTCCATATTGGAATGTCCCTTCGGTACCGAACTTCGCTGCGAAAAGACGGTTCCAAGAAAAAATTCGCAATCGCATGCACCTCACGTTTGGACGGGCCCGCACCACTTGCGCGCGTCGGGGCAGCGTCAGCGGGTAAGCGACCTAGCCCTTGGATCGACCTTTCTTGAATGATTGCGAAGCCTTGGCTTCGGCAGCAAGGCGTTGTTCTCGAAGTCGCGCAGTTTTTGTATCTCGCGCCTCTCTCTCGGCCGCGTTAGCAATCTTTGCCTCACGGTCTGCGCGCTCCAATCGGTCTTTGTCGACGCTTCGCCGGGACACATTGGCCTCCTACCAGAAGACCGTTGAATTTACAGTTTGCTAAAATGTTCCCCGCGATACGGCATGTCCACGCAATGTGGCGGACTTCCCGGCCCTTCCGGGGAGCCAACAATGCAAAAGCCCGCTACCGTTAGGCAGGGGCCTTGAGAGACAGGCAACTTGGAGAAGGGCCGGCCCAACAAGCTTCCTTTGTAGTACCAATCAGTGCGGCCTTTAGTCAGTCGGCCCCGAGCTGAGGGGCGATGAGCCGGGCGAAGCCCTCACCGCCGACAGTCGCTCACGCTTGTCAAAATGAGCCTGCTGATTCGCTATCTCCCTTCGGCTGTCGCATAATCACATACCGCGTCGCCTCGGCTTGGGTGCGTTCAATCGCAAGCCAAACGCGAGATGGCCAAGGGATTATCACCCCTTTCTGGCCTGCCGCTTTCTTTCTTGTGGCTTGTGCGGAATTCTGGCGGGCTCAACGGAGCTGGAGCCCCTGATGTTACGTCAAAATTCGAACCCAGCCTATGTCATAGGTTAATGCACGGCCTAGGCGGCTCCCTTAAGGGTGCGGCTTATTCACGTCGGGAGCGTTGCCGCACCCCAAGCGAGCAACCGAACGTGGCCTCTTCTACCGCTGGGCACTGAGGTCCCAACCAGGGGTCCTGGGTGCGTTCGCGTCTTTCCCAACTGCCGACCCATCAGTCCGGCGCCTCTTTACGGCTACCCGGAACTTTTGAAGCAAATGCAAGTTCGATAATCAACATCAGCTAGGTAGCCAATTTGTCACCCACCTCATCCTTGGATGTCCTTATTCGCAAGCTCCAGAGCATCTCGGATCTCCGAGAGGCCGATATCGAGGTTTTGAAAGGCATCCAGATTCAGGAGAAGGATTTTTTGGCCAACTACGACCTGGTGCGTGAGGGTGACCGCCCTGTCAATTCGTTCGTGGTTTTGGATGGCCTGCTCGGTTCCACCAAACTTACCGGCGACGGCAAACGGCAGATTACATCCTTCTTTGTGGCTGGTGATATTCCCGATCTGCACGGACTGCATCTGTCGGTCATGGATTGCAATTTTACGACCCTGACAGCAGCCAGACTGGGCTTCATGCGACATGACGCTCTTCGCACCATTTGCGAACAGCATCCTCGAATCGCGACGGCTTTTTGGCGGTCGACGCTGATCGATGCAGCGGTTTACAGAGAATGGGTAACGAATGTGGGAAGACGCGAGGCATACACGCGCATGGCTCACATCTTGTGCGAACTGATCTTTCGCTTGCGCTCGGTTGGACGCATCCAGGATCACGTCGCGGATCTTCCGATTACCCAAGCAGCACTTGGCGATGCATTGGGCTTGTCTACAGTCCACGTCAACCGAATGCTTCAGGAACTTCGACGTAGGGGCCTCATCGCCACGACGGGGTCAAGAGTGCATGCTCTTGATTGGCCCGGCCTCACTCGTGCAGGTGATTTCGACACAACCTACCTGCACCAAAGGAACCCCGCAGCTTAGTGGTGACGGAAGCTCTCGGATGGCACGATTTTTCTTTGACAGTGGCGATCACGATGTGGTCATCGAGGACGAAATCGGCATCGAATGTGCCGGTCTGGAGGAGGTGCGCCGCGCGGGCTTCGAGGGCCTCATCGACCTTACGAGAGATGTACTTACCGAGGTGGACGGGCAGCAAGTATTTGTTGAAGTGCGGAACGAAAACGGCGACAGGATTCTGAGGCTGAGCATCTCGCTTCAGATCAAGTTGATGAGATAACGTGCCTGACTTGCTGCGTCAGAAAGCTGCCGAGTGCCGGCACATCGAATGGCATGAGCGGCGAGGAACGCCGCGTGATCGGACTATCGCGCCAAGACGCCGCCATTTCGACCGACGAACAAGTTCGGTTCTCCCACACGAAGAAATCGGCAATTCACAACAGCAGCAGGCCATGGCCCGTCTCATATTTGGCCCAATCCGACCGATTTTTAATCGGTGTCGCCTATTTTTGTATGAAGTTCTGGAACGCGCATTCCCAGCGCTCCTTCATGTTGTCTCAGCAGTGGGTGTCGATGTGCAAAGAAAAGCGAATGAAGCAAGCCGGGTTGCGAAAGGCCAGGAGCTTGAGGTCGAACATCTTGTCGAGGTCACGGAAATTGACCGCGAGCAGGCCCGAACGCTGCTTCGCAAGCATGGAGCCGATTGGCCGAAGCTCAAAGACGAGGCGGAAGCTCTGAAGAAGGAAGACTAGTCGTCACCTTCCCAGCGGTTGGCGAGAAAGCTGTTCCAGCTCATCCTCATCCGTGATTCCCGCCTGGTAGTAAGCCAGAATACGTGATGCGCGCCGTTCCCTCTCGGTTGCGGTTTCGTTTTTAATTTTGCTGCGTGCGAAGACGCGACTGAGCAGGGCAAGTTCTGATGGGGTGAAGGCGTCTCTATGCATCGCATCTCAACTCCCGTGCGTCACCGTCTCTAGAGGGCCGCGGCGCGCTGAAGCTTGATTGCAGCGCCGGCCAGCAAGAGATCGCAGAACGGGTCGTCCGGCGCGCGCTAACGCTGGACCAGAAAGAATGTCCCGCGCGTTTTTCGGACACTAAACAAAAAGGCCCATCGGGCCCCGAGCCAGCAACGGCCTTTTACCGGTCTACATGTGATCTCCTTTAACTATACCGGAAAGCCTCTTCCTTGACGGGAATTTCTGGTCTTGCTGTGCGCTTAAAGTTGAGAAATGGCAGTTATGATCTTGGACAGAAAGAATGGCTTGGCGAGC
>NZ_RZTB01000091.1:0-24375 GCF_003997735.1 Mesorhizobium sp. M7A.F.Ca.MR.148.00.0.0
CCTTCTCCCCGTCACTATACGGGGAGAAGATGCCGGCAGGCAGATGAGGGGCGGCACCAGCGCCCGGTGGAGAGCATATTCAAATCTTGCGGCCACCAGTGCCTCGCGATATCTCCACACCATGATCATCTTTCGCCGAGCGCAAGCCCAGGACCTGCCTGACATCATCGCCATGCTGGCCGACGATCCGCTTGGCGCCGGCCGCGAGGACGCCTCCTTGCCGCTGGCGCAAGGCTATATCGATGCTTTCAAGGCCATCGACGCCGATCCCAATCAGCTGCTGGCGGTGGCCGTGGATGGCGGCGAAGTGATCGGCACCTTGCAGATATCTTTCCTGGCCGGGCTCTCGCGCAAGGGCGCGTGGCGCGGGCAGATCGAGGCGGTTCGGGTTGCCGGCCACCGGCGCTCGGACGGCATCGGCAGGCAGATGATCGTATGGGCGATCGACGCGTGCCGGGCGCGGGGCTGCAGCCTCGTCCAGCTGACCACCGACAAGGGGCGGACGGACGCGCACCGTTTCTACGAAAGCCTCGGCTTCACCGGCAGCCATCTCGGCTACAAGAAGAGCCTTTAGGCGGGCGGAAAACCGCTGCACACTTTTGTGGAACTGCTCCGCTGGCGCATTCGGGAAATCGTTCAGGCACACTTCAATTCGCGGCCAAGAGGGGATATAGGTCAGCCAAGTTGACCTATATTGCAGCGTCTGGGGGGGCGTGTCGTGACCCTTATGAATCTGTTGGCTTCGCGCTCGTCGCGCATGAAAGCGTCCGAAATCCGCGAGCTCCTGAAGCTGCTCGACCAGCCGGACATCATCTCGTTCGCCGGCGGTATTCCCGATCCGGCGCTGTTCCCGGCCGAGGCGATCCGTGACGCCTATGCTTCGGTGCTGGGCGGCGCGGAGGCGGGTGCGGCGCTGCAGTACCAGGTCTCGGAAGGCTATCTGCCGTTGCGGCGCTGGCTCGCCGGGCAGATGGGCAAGCTTGGCGTCGCCTGTGACGAGGCCAATATCTTCATCACCTCCGGCTCGCAGCAGGCGCTGGATTATCTCGGCAAACTGTTCCTGTCGCCGGGCGACACCGCGCTGGTGACGTGGCCGACCTATCTCGGCGCGCTGCAGGCTTTCAACGCCTATGAGCCGCGCTACGACCGGCTGACCCCGGCCGGCGGCAACATGACGCCCGATGCCTATCGCGCGGCGGCGGCAGCAAATGGCAGCAAGGCCAAATTCGCCTATCTGGTGCCGGATTTCGCCAACCCGACCGGCAACACGCTGAACCGTGAGCAACGCGAAGCGGTGCTCGGCCTTGCCGGCGAACTCGACATCGCCGTCATCGAGGATGCCGCCTATCGCGCGCTGCGCTATGACGGCGACGGCGTGCCGCCGATCCTGGCGCTCGACTGCATCAGGTCCGGCGGCATCGACAAGGCGCGCACGCTCTATTGCGGCTCGTTCTCGAAGATACTGTCGCCGGGCATGCGCGTCGGCTGGGTTTGCGCCCCGCGCCACATCGTCGAGAAACTGGTGCTGATGAAGCAGGCCTCGGACCTGCACAGCCCGTCGATCAACCAGGTGGTGATGCATCGTGTCGCCGAAGCCGTCTTCGACGGCCAGGTGGAAAAACTTATCGGCGCCTATCGCGAGCGCCGCGACGGGCTGCTCTCGGCACTGGAATCCAATATGCCGGAAGGCGTGACCTGGAGCCGCCCGGAAGGCGGCATGTTCGTCTGGGTAACGTTGCCGGAAGGGGCCGACGCCACCGAGCTTCTGGCGCGGTCGGTGAAAGAGGCGCGGGTGGCGTTCGTGCCGGGCAGCGCCTTTTATGCCGATGGCACCGGGCGCAACACGCTGCGGCTGTCCTTCACGCTCGCCGACCGGCGCGCGGTGAGCGAAGGCATTCCAAGGCTAGCCGCCATCCTGAAGGGATAGGCCGGCGCCCGAAGCCGGCTTTTCCTCCGCCATTACAGCCACCAGCCGCTCAAGCTTTGAAAGCCTGGTGCGAGCAAGCTTGCGGACCGGCTTTTCGAAACCTGCTTCGCCGTTTTCGACGACGAAGACCAAGGTCATGAAATCGAGCATGAACTCATCGATGGCTGCCGCGACCTCGCGCGATCCGCCCTTGAACCGGCGCAGCAGAGCGGTTGCTTCCTCGATATCCTCGACACCGGCGCTGTCGAGCAGCGCTTCGAGCCTCTGAAAACTATCCAATAGCAATTCCTCCCACCGGGGCACCCAACCCGGTTGTGAGCGGAAAGTTCCAAAGGGAGAGTGGTCTCGCGGAAGAAATCGCCTCCACCGCTTGAATTCGCGGTTTCGACCGGCCATCGGCAATTTTGTTGTTCGGGTGGAACCTCCGCGGCCAACAAAGGTTCTTACCAGGTCTGATCCCCCCTCAGACCCCTGAAGGCTAGACATGCTTTCCAAAGGCCCGCCGGATCCCCTCCCGGCGGGCTTTTTGTTTGCTGGATAGAACAAGTATCCGCATTGACGACGCCCTGTCCGAACCTAAATTCGAAAACCTCACGAGGAGGCATCTTTATGGAAACCCAGGAATTGCATCGCGGCCGGCTCATCGACCACATCCAACTGGCGGTCAGGGATCTCGCGGCCAGCCGGCGTTTCTACGAGGCGGTCCTGCAGGCGATCGATGTTCCGATCGGTGGGAGCGGCGACGATTTTTTCTGGGCCGACGAGCTGTTTGTCTCCACTGCCGACAGCCGGGCCGCACAGGGAAAACTCACCGGTCGCCATCACCTGGCTTTCCAGGCAAGGGACCACGCCATGGTCGACGCCTTCTACAAGGCCGGACTGGCGGCTGGCGGCACGGACAATGGCGCGCCGGGCGAACGGCCCTATTATCCCGGCTATTACGCCGCCTTCCTGCTCGATCCCGACGGCAACAACATCGAGTCCGTCCATCATGGTCCGCATAGTCGCAGCGCCGCTTCGGTGAAGATCACCTTCTAAGCTGCCATATTCAGCCGGCCGGATCGCGGGCGCATGCGATGCCTGAGAGAAGTTGCCTTGCGTTGCCAGATTGGTGGCCCCGATGCTAACCGTGCAAATGGCGGGCGGGAATCGGTATGGAAGCAACGCGCGCTGCAAATCCTCAATAAAACTCCCCTTACCCCCTTGGAGATACATTTTTTATGCAAAACCCAACAAGGGCGATCTGTGCCGCCACGCTTTTATTTGCGATCGGGGCCGTGGGCCTCACAAGTATATCACCTTTTGCTTATGTTTCGTCGGCGCAGGCGCAGGAGGAATATCTTCCGACCCAGAAGGATTTTGTCGGCAAATGGAAACTCAACGGCGGAGCCATCCGGCCGCCGCGCGATATGAAGGATGCGCCGACACCGGAACAAGAAGCGGCCGCCAACGAGTTCCAGCAGACAGTGACCGCGTTTTACGGCGCGTTCGACTATCTGGAGATCACGGCGGACGGCCGCTACAATTTTCATCAGCCGGGTGATCCGACGTCGGGGCCTTGCGTCTGGTGCGGAACCTGGTCCTTCAGCAACAGTTCGGCGTGGCTCAAGCTGGAGACCGCGCCCAGGCTGGATATCTACGCCAAGGACGGCGACATGCAGATGACCTACACTGTCGAACCCGACGAAAAATCGAAATATGCTTGGCTGGTTTTCGGCTGGACGAAGGCCGAGTAGGCGGCGGCGCACGGCTCGCCACACCTAAACGGGCCTAAGCGGCTTTTCATCCATCTCGTATCCTCGTATACGAGATGGAGCCAGCCGCCCGAGGAAGTCCGCATGAGCCCATTGCCTGAAACCGTGCCGTTTTTCAGCCAGTGGGAGACGCCAGACATGACGCTGGACGTGCTCGCCGACGGCGCGGATGTTGCCCTCAGGCGCGATCCGCTGTGGCGGGGATCGGGCGCGGAAACACTCGATGAATATGCGGTCTGGGCGGCCAATATCTGCGGCATGGCGTGCCTGAAGATGATCCTGGCAAGCCGCGGCGAGATCGTGCCGACGATCGAGCTTGCCAGGCGCTGCACCTTATATGGCGGCTATGTCGTCAACGGGGGATCGATCAAAGGGCTGATCTACGCGCCCTTCGTCAGCTTCGTGAAAGAGGTTTTTGGACTCCGGGCCGAGGTGGTGACCAATGTCGCGACGGCCGAGATTCCGGCGATCATGCAGCGGACGCGCTTCTTCATCGCGTCGGTCAGCAGTTCGATCCGCTGGCCCGAGCGCGAGCCGCCCTCGAAGGGCGGTCATCTGGTGCTGATCACGGCGGCATCCAATCAGGGTTTCCGCTTCCACAACCCGTCCGGCCATGACCCCGCCACACAGGCAGACGCAGTGTTGGCGCCGGCGGATTTCGACCGCTTCTTCGCCAATCGCGGCATTGCCGTCGCCATTTGATTTTTTGACAGTCGAGGGATTTCGATGACCGGCAAGACAAGAGTGGCCATCCTCTATGGCGGGCGTTCGGCCGAGCATGACGTGTCGCGCCTTTCGGCCGCCAATGTGCTGAAGGCGATCGACCGGGCGCGCTACGACATCGTGCCGATCGCGATTTCCAAAAGCGGCAGATGGCTACTGCAACAGCCGGCCGCCGGCGACGGGGCAGGGGCGCCGGCATCCGAAGACGGCCCGGAGGTTGCATTGTTGCCCGGCGGCAAGGGCCGGCTGGTCGCCGTCTCGCGGCATGGTACGCAGCCTGACCTGCCCTCCATCGACGTCGTGTTCCCGGTGCTGCACGGGCCGTTCGGCGAGGACGGCTCGGTGCAGGGCTATGCCGAGGTCGCCGATGTAGCCTATGTCGGCTGCGGCATCCTCGCGTCGGCCGCGGCCATGGACAAGGATGTCGCCAAGCGGCTGATGCGCGAGGCGGGATTGGCGGTTGCCCGCTCCGTCACCGTGCATCGAAACGGAAAGCATTCCTTCCAGGAGATTGCCGGGGTGCTCGGCCTGCCGTTCTTCGCCAAGCCGGCGCGCCAGGGCTCGTCCTTCGGGGTCAGCAAGGTGAATGACAGGGATGGCTTCGAGCAGGCCATCGACACGGCTTTCCGCTACGACGGCAAAGTGTTGATCGAGGAATTCGTCGAGGGCCGCGAGATCGAGTTCTCGGTGCTGGAGCGCGCCGACGGGTCGCTGACGGTGTCGCTGCCCGGCGAGATCATTCCGGCCGGCAAGCACGGCTTCTACACCTATGAGGCCAAATATCTCGATGCCGACGGCGCGCTGGTCAAGGTGCCCGCCGATGTCCCGGCCACTGTGGCCGACAAAGCGAGGGAGATGGCCCGGCAGGCTTTTCAGGCGCTCGGCTGCGAAGCCATGGCGCGCGTCGATTTCTTCCTGCGCGCGGATGGCAGCCTGCTCGTCAACGAGGTCAACACCATTCCCGGATTCACCGACATCTCGATGTACGCCAAGGCGCTTGCCGCCTCAGGCATCGGCTACAGCCAGACCATCGACGTACTGATCGAGCACGCGCTGGCCAGGCATGCGGCGCGCTGATCCGATCGGTCGAGAGCGGCCGATGCGGCCCGGATCATTGCCTGTGAGCGAGGCGTATTTCATCGTTGGCTAAAGTTGCACGTCCGCTCTATATGCCCGATCATGGCATTTGGCAGGGGAGGCATCACGTGGCCAATCGTCGAAACGGCACGGCGTCTCCGGCTGATGGGCTAGGGGACGCCCTTTCAGCGGCCGCGCCCCATCCGCGAACCTCTTTGCCCAATGTGGCGGCCATCGTCACGACGGTGGCGGCACTGTATTTCGGGCGCGAGGTTTTTCTGCCGATCGCGATCGCGCTGCTGCTGACCTTCGCACTGGCGCCGCTTGTCTCAGCTCTTAAAAAGATCGGCATTCCCCGGATTGCCGCCGTCATTGCCAGCGTGCTCGGCGCTTTCGCGGCCCTTGGCCTCTTCTCCTTCATCGTCGCCACGCAGGTCAGCGAACTGGCGCAGAACATCCCGGTCTACCAGACCAACATCCTGACCAAGATCCGCTCGCTCAAGGAAACCGGGGTGGGGGGCGGGATCCTTGCCAGACTGAGCAAGGTGGTCGAACGGGTCGGCCAGGAGATCGACAGGCAGGACCCCTCGCTGCCGGCTGCCACCCCGGAAAAGCCGCCGCGCGAGCCGGTGCCGGTCGAGATCGTCGCGCGCGAAAGGCCGCTCCAGGTCCTGCAGAATATCGTCGGGCCGCTGATCAGCCCGCTTGGGTCGGCCGGGCTGATCATCGTCGTCGTCATCTTCATGCTGCTCGAGCGGGAGGATCTGCGCGACCGCTTCATCCGGCTTGTCGGCTACGGCGACCTCCACCGCACCACCGAGGCGCTTCAGGATGCCGCCAAGCGGGTGGGCCGCTATCTCTTGATGCAATTGGTCGTCAACATCGTCTACGCCGTACCGATCGCGATCGGCCTCTGGGCCCTCGGTATTCCCAATGCGCTGCTGTGGGGGCTGCTGGCGCTGGCGCTGCGTTTCGTTCCCTATATCGGCCCGATCATCGGCATGCTTTTGCCGCTGTTCCTGGCGCTGGCCGTAGCTCCGGGCTGGTCGCTCGTGCTGTGGACAGCCGCCCTGTTGGTGGTGATGGAGCTGATCACCGGCAATGTCATCGAACCCTGGCTCTACGGTTCGCGGACAGGACTGTCGCCGCTGGCGATCATCGTCGCGGCGATTTTCTGGACGTGGCTCTGGGGGCCGCTCGGGCTGATCCTGTCGACACCGCTTACCGTCTGCCTGGTGGTGCTGGGCAGACATGTGCCGCAGTTTGAATTCCTCGACGTGCTGTTCGGCAACGAGCCCGTGCTCGAACCCCATGCACGCCTGTACCAGCGGCTGCTGGCCGGCGATCCGGAAGAAGCCACCGACCATGCCGAGGAGATGCTGGAGGAGAAATATTTGGTCGAATTCTACGACAAGGTTGCCATTCCGGCGCTTTTGCTGGGCGAACAAGACCGTGTGCGCGGCGTCATGGGCGATTTGCAAAGGCGGCAGGTGGCAGCCAGTGCCCTGATGCTGGTCGCCAATCTCGACGACAGCGCGCAGGAGGAGGCAGGCGAGGAGGAGGAGCCGCACGTGGCCGCAGAGGCGAGCGACGATGGCGATCCCAGCGGGGGGGACGAGACCGAACTGCCCGATGGTACGGATATGTCCGTGCTTTGCGCCGGCGGGCGTGGCGAGCTCGACGACGCCGCCGCCGCTATGCTGGCGCAGGTGCTGGAGGTCCAGGGCGCGACGGTATCGAAAGCCGGCTTTGCCGATATGGAGCCCGCCAGCATTCGCCGCCTTGAGCTCGAAACCGTCGACACCGTCGTGGTCGGATTCCTGAACCGGGATTCCGTCAAGCACGCCCGTTTCCTGGTTCGCCGGCTGAAGCGCGCCAAGGCCGCACTTCGGGTGGGAATCGTGTTCTGGTCGGAGGCCGCTGCTGAGGACAAGGAGACGGCGGGCAAACTGGCCCGTGACTTGAACGCGGATTTCGTGGCGCATGGCATGGTCGACGCCGTGCTGGGCGCGCTGTCAAACGAGCCGCCGGTCGCTCTCAAGCTCGTCGCCAAACGGCGCATGCGGCGACAGCGGGCCGCGTCCAAGAAGGTCACGGCGGCAGCGGCGGACTAGGCCCTGCCTTTGCCTTCTTCGGCAATGCCGGGGTCGACAAGCCAGGCACGAATTGCGGAAAATAGTTCACACCGATGTCGATTTCCGGGAGGCCCATTCGTCTTCACGATAGGGAGCCGAAGAATTCGCCCAATCAGGAACGATGCGATGACAATCACCATCACGGCATTTGAGCGATCGCCCGATCGCGGCAAGGGACTGGCGCGCGATACGCGCGTTCGCTGGGCGCTCGAAGAGGTAGGGCTGCCTTATGAGGTTCGGTTTGTTTCCTTCGCGCAGATGAAGGCGCCGGGCCATCTGGCCCTCCATCCCTTCGGCCAGATCCCCACCTACGAGGAGGGTTCTCTCTCACTGTTCGAGACCGGCTCGATCATCCTTCACCTTGCCGAGCAGCACGCGGGCCTGCTGCCCGGCGATCGCGATGCCCGCGCGCGTGCGATCACCTGGATGTTTGCCGCACTTAACACAGTCGAGCCGCCGATCCTCGAATTAACGACGGCAAAGATATTCGAAGCTGACAAGCCCTGGAGCGAGGAGCGTTTGCCATTGGTGAAGGATCGTGTTCGCGCCTGTCTCGACAGGCTCTCGGCTCGTCTGGACGCCGCCGAGTGGCTCGACGATGCATTCAGCGCGGGCGATCTGTTGATGGTATCGGTGCTGCTGCGACTAAGAATGTCGGGCATTTTGGACGAATATCAAAACCTTGCTGCATATGTAGCGCGCGGTGAAGCTCGGCCTGCTTACATCAGGGCTTTCGCTGCGCAATTTGCGATCAACGCTCCACCGGCCAGCTGAAACATTGGCTGATAAAGCCGAGCCGACAGCCGATTTGACATCAGCTGCCGCCGAAGAGTTGAGCGAGAGCATTGCCCTCAGAGCGAGACGGGCGGCGCCCCCTACCGGTCGACCATCGCCATGCCCCGCTCGGTGTAGCGCGGGCCGGAGACTTTTCCCGGCGCAAGCGCTGCGTCGAGCGCGGCCATCTCGGTGGCATCGAGTTTGATGGCGGCGGCGGCGACGTTCTCTCCCAAGTATTTTGTGCGCTTGGTGCCGGGGATCGGCACGATGTCGATGCCAAAGCCGTCGCCCTTCGCCAGCAGCCATGCCAGCGCGACCTGGCCGGGCTTGACGCCGCGGGCAGCGGCGATGTCGCTCACCTTGGCGGCCGCCTCGACATTGGCGTCGTAGTTTTCGCCCTGGTAGCGCGGGTCGTTGCGGCGATAATCGCCGTCGGGATAGTCTTCCGCGCGCTTGACCTGGCCGGTGAGAAAACCTCGGCCGAGCGGCGAGAACGGCACCAGGCCGATGCCGAGTTCGCCAAGCAGCGGGATGATCTCCGGCTCCAGATTGCGCTCCCACAGCGAATACTCGCTCTGCACCGCTGACACCGGGTGCGCGGCATGCGCCCGGCGGATGTTGGCCGCGCCGGCCTCCGACAGGCCGAAGAAGCGCACCTTGCCTTGCGCGACGAGTTCGCCGACGGCGCCCGCGACATCCTCCATCGGCACCGCCGGGTCGACGCGGTGCTGGTAGAGCAGGTCGATACGGTCGGTTCCGAGGCGGCCGAGCGAGGCTTCCACGACCTCACGAATGTGCTCGGGCCGGCTGTCGGTTCCGGCCTGCTTGCCGTTTTCGATACGGAAGCCGAATTTGGTGGCGATCGTCACCTGGTCGCGCTTGCCCTTCAACGCCCGGCCGAGCAATGCCTCGTTGGTATACGGGCCATAGACCTCGGCGGTGTCGAGGAAGGTGCAGCCGAGTTCGATGGCGCGGTGCAGCGTGGCGATGGATTCGGCCTCGTCGGCCGGCCCGTAGGACTGGCTCATGCCCATGCAGCCGAGGCCGATGGCCGAGACCTGCAGCCCCTGGCTGCCGAGCTTGCGTGTTTTCAGGGTCATGGCAGGCGTTCTCCGGGAAGGGTCCAGGAATTATAGCAGCCGATCGCTCAATTCCCACAGGGTGTTCGGCCGCATGTCGATGGCTTGAAGACGACGCGGCCGCCCCATGGCTGCTCACCATGCGGCGGCGCTATTCTTCGACGGCCAGGATCACTCCGGCAATCGCGGCGCCGACAAAAGCGCCCACGGATGCGCCGACAAGGGGATCGGCCATGATATGGTTGCCGACCACTTCGCCGACACCGCCTCCAGCCAATGTGCCGGCAATTATACCGATGAAAAGGCGGAGAAGTGGATCTGTAGTCAGGCGATTCAGCATCATCATGGCCTTTGCAGCTCGCTCACATGTTGGAGGCGACATCGCGGGTGGACGGAGGCTTGGGCCTATGAGCGGCACGCTGATTTGACGCCTGCGGCGCAACGCTGGGCGTGGCTTTGGCATTCCCAGCGGTGTTGGACGCTTGCGCCTTGCGGTGCCTGAGCCAGTTGGATGACAGTTCGGCAAGGAGACTGCGCAGAGCCTTCACCACGTCCTCCTGAGTGCGGCGAGGCCAAAACCTCCATGCACCCAGTTTGTTCCACACCGAAAACAATCGTTCGCGAAACGGGCCTGCCGGCGCGATCGGCCTGTTTTCCGGGTTCTGTCGAGGAGTGGATCGGAGGTCGCGGCATGTTCTGCCAAGCAGGCTGGCAGGTGACGTGACGCTGCCCAGGCCCCAGTGCGCTGAAAGCGGGTTCGGCATCACCTGCCGATATAGGCGGCCAGTTCGTCCGGCGTCCCGTTCGGGAAGGCCTGTTTCAGAAAGTCCAGGAAAGCCGACACGCGCGGGCTGAGCAGCCGCCGAGACGGGTAGAGCGTCCACAGAGCGATCTCCGGCCCGTCAATGTCTCCCCAGTTCACCAGTGTGCCGTCAGCTAAATCGTGGGCCACCAACGAAATGGGAAGACGTGCTGCCCCGACCCCGGCTCGCACCGCATCGCGCACCATAATGAGCGTTCCCAAAGCGAGGACCGGCTCGATTTCTATCGCCGACCGGCCAGCCTCTGTCTTCACGTGCCATGTTTGCCGTTCGCCTGTCCCGCGCGCAACGCCAGGGGCCGGATCATCGGTGCGAGGAAGTTGAGGGCTCGCCACGACGACCAGCCGGTCGCGGAGAAACGCCCGTCCGATCAAGCTTTCGTCGGGATCCGGGTTGACCCGGATCACCAGGTCGTAGCCTTCCTCGATCATGTCCACAGCCCGGTCCTCCGTCGTGACCTCCAGCCTCACCTCCGGAAATTTGAGGGCAAATCCCGCGGCGATCCTCCCCATCGCGGTCTGAGAAAAAAGCAGGGGCGCGCTGATACGTAATCTGCCCTTGGGTTTCCGACCGCCCGAGGCGATCTCCGCAGCCGTCTCGTCCAGTTCGGCAAGCAATACTCCCGTCCGCTCGAAGAGCGCCCGTCCTTCTTCGGTCAGCTTCAGGTTGCGCGCGCCCCGTTCAAACAGGCGCAGGTCAAGGCTGCTCTCCAAGTCTCCAACCCGCCGCGACAAGGTTGCCTTGGGCCGGCCGGTGGCCCTTGCCGCTTTGCCGAAACCGCCATGGCGGGCAACGAGGTTGAAATCGGTGAGGGCCAGAAGATCCATGAGTGTTCCACCAGTGAGACGGTGCGTCTAAAATTTCGGCCTGTTTGACTGTTTGTGAGCCACACATATTGGGCCTGTCAAGCAACCCAACAGGAGAAATTCCATGACCATCCTCGTTACCGGCGCTACAGGCAATGTTGGCCGCCAAGTCGTCGAGCACCTCGTCAAGCGCGGCGCCGACGTCCGTGCTCTCGTCCGCGATTCGTCGAAAGCCAGCTTTCCGGCAGGCGTATCGGTCGCGCAAGGCGATTTTCTCGATGTCGATTCACTGCGCAAAGCCATGTCCGGCGTTTCCACCCTGTTCCTCTTGAACGCCGTGGTGCCGGACGAATTCACCCAGGCTTTGGTCGCGCTGAACGTCGCCCGATCGGCGGGCATCGAGCGGATCGTCTATCTCTCGGTGATCCATGCGGACGTCTATGTGAACGTGCCGCATTTCGCCGGCAAGTTCGGCGTCGAGCGAATGATCGAGCAGATGGGCTTCCAGGCCACGATCCTGCGCCCGGCCTATTTCATCCAGAACGACCTGATGATCGAAGACGTCATCACCGGCTACGGCACCTACACAATGCCGATCGGCGCCAAGGGGCTCGCCATGGTCGACGTGCGTGATATCGCCGAGATCGCCGCTCTCGAGCTGCTGCGCCGCGAACGGTCCGCGGAGCCGCTTGCGCTGGAGCGGATCAACCTCGTCGGTCCGCAGACACTGACCGGGACGGATATCGCCGCCATCTGGTCCGACGTGCTTGCCCGCCCGATCAGCTACGGCGGCGACAACACCGAAGGTTTCGAGCAGAACCTCAAGCAGTTCCTGCCTGCCTGGATGGCGTACGATATGCGCTTGATGGGCGAACGGTTCCTGACCGACGGAATGCTGCCCGAGGCCGGCGACGTCGAGCGCCTGACCACGCTTCTGGGCCGCCCGCTGCGCCCCTATCGCGACTTCGCCTCGCAAATCGCGGGCTCCGCCTGACGGAACGGCTATGGTCATCACCAAGGTACGGAAACAGCAGGGGGCCTTTTGAGGAGGCCGCCTTGACTGGCACGGGACAAATGCGCGTTCAGCCGGAATTGCCTTACTGCAGGGTGGCCTCACCAGGTCTGTCGAGTTGGGCGTTGACGCGCTCACCATCGTCGCCACCGAGGCCATCCACGAACAGACCAGCTACGCCGTCGAAATTGGTGAGCCCGTCGAATTCAATTGCCGCGCCAATCAGCTGGGCTGCCTGGAAGACAAGGTATTCGACGTCCTCGAGGGCGACGTTTTCGGCAAGATTCCTGACCCTTACATGCTCCGCCACCGCCGTGATGCTGACGATGCCGGTCTTCCTGAAGGCGACCTGGACTGCTGAACGGACGTCATCGCGCAGTCGCGCCGAGTAATCATACCGCATCGAAACCTCCCAAAGGGAATGGTTTTCTGTTCAGGTTGCACAATGCGGCAGGGGCTTGGGCTTGGCAAGTCACTAATTAAATAATATCAAAACAAATCAATGAGTTAGTATAGTTGTGCAACTGTGTGTGTTACGCCGAATACGCATCAGGCTCTTCATGAGCATGACAAGCGGTTCACCCATCGCGAGGTCTTGACGCGCTAGGAGCGGTTCCCTAATTATGAGTTGAGTAAGTTGAATACTCATTCTACGTATTCGTGGTGCTGAGCGAGGGAAGCGCGATGACTGAACTGGAACGTCCGGAACGGTTGCAGATCATGCTGACGTCAGACGAACTTGCGGCGCTGGAAAACTGGCGCTTCGACAAGCGCATGCCGAGCCGTTCGGCCGCCGTGAGGGAATTGCTGCGGCGCGGTCTTGCCTCGGATGGCTTCCTGACGGCGGAGCAAGGGACGAAGTCGCAAGACTTCGGCATCCTGCCAACCGCCGGCGGCAACGGCATTTCCGACGGCGGCAAGGAGTAGGGCGGTTCACCACGCGTGAGCCGCCCTGGCCCCGCAGGCCGGTCGGCAGTTGCCGCGACGCGGCGCCGGCTGGCGTACCGGGACGAGACTCTCGGTTCAGAGGATGTTGGTCGTCACTTCGACGATTATCGCGGCACCTTCCAGGCTGCCATTGGTGACGTGGACGACGCGCGATACCCGCAGATCCTGCGTGGTTCCGTCGATCGACAGCGCAACACTTTCGCCGATCCGGGGAACCGCCTGAAAAACGGCGTCCGTGGCCTCCGGCCGGTTGTCGATCGATATGCGGCAGTTGACGGTCATGAGATGTCTCCTGTGTCGGCCCGGTGGTCAACGCAGGGTCCGCGAAATGGTTTCAGGAGCCGGACGCAACTTAATGGCGCCCGGATTCGTAAAGCAGTAATTGCTCCATCGTTCATCGTAACGGAGCAACAGCTCGCTGGGGAGGGCGTTGGCTGCCCCGGCGAGCTTGATCCGATTTGCCCAGGGGCGTGGCGTCACCGAGGCATGGAGACGAGTTTCGGAGCCCGCAATTCCCCGGCCATCCTTGCCGCTTGGAAGATTGTCATCAAAACCAGGATGGGCTCACCCTCGGTCGGGTTGATGGTCAGGACGACGCGGCCGAGCTCGTCGCTCATGCCGCAAGACCAATCCTTGACGGCTATCACTTTTCTCGCGGCCATATGCCTTCTCCTGAACCGGAGATCCCCTGCGGGCTACGCCGTCTGGAGTTGGTCGACAGAACCTTTGCCTGACATTGCAACCAGCCGAAGTGCGGCAAATGCGGTCAATATTATGAAAACCGCCGTGACGTTCAGGGACATCGTCGATGCAAGGACGCCCCCGTCAAAGCAACTCAGTTCCATGGCGCTGCACCCCTTGAAGCCACTGACGGTCCGGATGATGATCCTGCTTGGGGCGAAATACAAGCGTTCGCTAATACGCTGATGCCGGCTGGCCAGCCCTGCGCGCAGCTTTTGAGCAGCCGAACGCTTGGTTGCTGGTTCCCGCTCAAGGGCTCGAACCTCGATTCACGCCTTCAAAGGGCGCTGTCCTACCATTAGACGAAGCGGGAAAATGCACGTTGCGCCCCACCCCTAGCCGGTTCGCGCGCCCGGATCAACGCACTGCGGCGGCAAAGCCGACTGAAGGCGCGGTATCAGTCCGGAAAGTTGGTGACAGGTTCCTCGCAGCGGTAGACCGGGCAGCTGCCGTCACGGGTCGGGACATAGGCCGACATCGGCACCTCCGGCCAGTCGCATTCGTTGCCGAACTGCCTGACATAGCGGTCATAGGTGTTGGGGCCGGTGGTCAGCACCACGGCATGGCGGCTTTGGAGCAGTTGCCGGAGTTGGTCGCAACTCATCGTGCGGGTGTCGGGCCTGGCTTCGGCGAGGCCGGTCGCGGCCAGCAGGATCGCTGTCGTCATCAAGGCAATTCGGCGCATCGGCATGGCTGTTCCCTCGAATGGATGTATCGGCCGAAACTCGCACCCCGGTGGGTGGTTCCGCAACCGCCGGCTGGCCGTCTGTGGCGGCGCAACCAAATGGTCCGTCGTGCATTGCTGGGGATGGATGGCAGGAAGCCCTACGAAACCCCGCAATGGCGGCCCGGAAACGGGGATCGCGAGGCCATGTGCTGTTCTTTCTGCGGCGGGCGCGACCACAGCTATGAGGACTGTCCGCAAAGGGATACTGACGCCGATCCAGTGCCGAATGCCCCTGACCCTCCCAAGCCAGACTGATCCGCGCCGGTATGCCGCCAGCAATATGTCAAATGCGACCCGCCGGCATTCGTACTCTGACTGATGTCGTGATTTTCAACGCCGTCCGGCTACATCCTGACCTTACCGGTGTCACCGATTTCCGGGCGGGTGTCGCTGACCGTTGCGGCCAGCATCTTCACGTAGCTGACCACGGTGCCGGGGCTGTCCCAATACTGGGCATCTTTCGGCGTCACCTTAAGCACGCGGATCGAAGGGTCATCGGCACTGTCCCACCAGGCCTTGGCAGGGGTCGACCACAACTCCCTGATCTTGGCGCGGTCGTTCGAAACCGCCGCCAGACCGCTGACGGAAACATATTTCTGGCCGCCTGAATCGGCGAAGGCGAGACCGACATTGGGCTCGGCTTCGATCTCGTCATCCTTGTGACTGTCGACATCGGTGAGGAAGTAGACGGCGTTTTCGTCGCGCACCACATGCGCCGCCATCGGTCGCGAGCGGATGTCATCGCCTTCGCGAGTGGCGAGCATACAGAAGCCGATCCTGTCCATCAGTTTCCAGACCCGGTCGAGATCGCTGTTGCCGTCGCTCATTGTGTGCCTCCTTATTAGCCGTCCACGGGGGGTGTCGGGTGCAACTCGCGCAAGCGCGCAAGGTTCCGGACATGAACTGCCCGGACTGTTCCTGGGAGGAATGTTGGAGGCGATTGCAACCAAAACGCACCGCGGCGCATTGGTGGCCATGCGCGAAATCCGCGCATGAGGGAGAAGGGGTCGACAGTGACAGACTTGGCGGGCCGTGATGCCTTGATCGCCATCACCGCCGATGCGCGTTTGGCGGCGATTGTCGATTCGTCCTTCGACGCCATCGTCAGCAAGGATCTGAACAGCATCATCACCAGTTGGAACGCAGCGGCGCAACGCATGTTCGGCTACACCGCCGAAGAGGCCGTCGGCCGCTCCGTGCTCATGCTCATCCCCGATCATCTCAAGGATGAAGAGACCGACATCATCAGCCGGGTTCGCAGGGGCGAGCTGCTGGCCAGCTACGAGACGATCCGCCGGCGCAAGGATGGCGGCCTCATCGCCGTGTCGCTGACCATTTCGCCGATCAGGAACGCGTCCGGCGAGATCATCGGCGCCTCGAAGATCGCCCGCGACATCACCGCCAGCAAGGAGAGCGAGCGCCGGATCAGGCTTTTGCTCCGCGAGGTGAACCATCGCGTCAAGAACCAGTTCGCGGTGATCCTCTCGATGATCCGGGAGACCAGCAAACGCTCGACCGATCCCCGTGAATTCGAGGAGTTGATCCGTTCCCGCATCATGGCGCTGTCGCGGTCGCACGATCTGCTGGTGAACTCGGAATGGGCCGGCGCCAGCCTCTTCGACCTCGCCCAGGAGCAGCTCAAGCCGTTCGGCCACGAGGCGCGGGTATCGCTGTCGGGACCGCTTTTGACCTTGCAGCCGAATGCCGTGCAAAATCTCGGCATGGCATTTCATGAGCTCGGCACCAACTCTTCCAAATATGGCGCGCTGGCGAGCGAGGCCGGGCGGCTGGAGATCACCTGGCGGATCGTCGAAGGCGCTTCGGACAAGCTGGAAATCCATCTGCTCTGGGACGAGACGATGCCGATGCGTGAGGGAGAGCGTCGGGACGAAAGCACGCGCAAGGGTTTCGGCACCGTCGTCCTGCAACGGGTCGCGCCGCAATCGCTGAACGGCCTGGCGGTGCTGGATCGCAGCCCGGGCCATCTCAGCTGGTCCCTGACGGCGCCGCTGGATTCGATCATCGTTCCGCAGCTCGGCGCCGACCTGCCTGAAACCGAAACGTCCTGAGCCCTTGAGGATTGGCTCCATCAACCTCCCTTTGGCAGATGCGTTTTCAAAAGCGGCCGCATCCTTGCCGCACCTTGCCGTGGATTCAGGAACCGTGACCCGGCGGCCGCGTTGTGGCGTCAAGCTTTCGGAGGGGACATCATGGAACAGCTCGTCGAGGAATTCGGCCATTCCACCTACACCTCGTTTCCGGTCATCGCGGCGCGGCTGTTGCTGGCCACCCTCTATGGCGCGGTCATCGGTTTCGAACGCGAATGGCGCAATCGCCCGGCCGGACTTCGCACGCATATTCTCGTCTGCGTCGCCGCCGCCACCTTCGGCATCCTGACGGTCGAGATCGTGCACGCGCCGATGTTCGCGGGGGAATCGGTCAAGGTCGATCCGATCCGGGTGGTCGAGGCGGCGACCGCCGGCGTCGCTTTCCTCGCCGCCGGCTCGATCATGTTTTCGCGCGGCGAGGTGCATGGGCTGACGACCGGCGCCGGCATGTGGCTGGCGGGCGCGATCGGCGTCGCCTGCGGACTGGGTCTTTGGCAAGTGGCCGGGTTCGGCACGCTGATCGTGCTGATCGTTGCCGGCTTTCTGCGCCGGTTCGAAAGCGGACCCGGCCTTGCCGCCGGTGATGAAGGCAGTCAGGCAAAGGCGGAGAAGGAGGGGGCCTCGGCCCGATCAAAGGGAGGGCGAAGGTAATCCCGTTCGCCGGGAGATGCCGTGAGTGGTTTCACCGAAGAAGCCGGCCAGCAGATCGGCCGTCCCCGCCGGGTCCTCCTCGGGAAAGAAGTGTCCGCCTGGCATCGCCTGGCCGCGCACATCGTCGGCCCAGCCGCGCCACAGCGCCAGCGGCCCGCCTTCGCCGGCATACCATTGCGCCAACGCGCCCTGACCGCTCCATAGCGCCAGCAGCGGGCAGCGAATGCGCCGGCCGGCTGCGTTGTCGGCATGATCGTGCTCGCGGTCGAGCGTGGCTGCCGCCCGATATTCCTCGCAGATGGCATGGGCGTGGGCAGGCGCGCGCAAGGCCTCGACATAGGCCTGACGCACTTCGGCTGGAAACGCCGATGGCGGCGAGCCCCAGCCGTTGAGCGCATTGTCGACGACCGCCTCGGCGGCGCCGGACAGGATCTTTTCCGGCAACGGCTCGGGCTGCGCCAGCAGCGACCATGGCCAATAACCCAGCGCCAGCCTGGCGTCGGCCCGGTCCCAGGCATCGGCGGTCGGCACGATGTCGAGAACGGCGAGCTTGTCGATGCTGCCCCGATGATCGAGCGCCATGCGGTAGGCGACACGCCCGCCGCGATCATGGCCGGCGACCATGAATCTGCTGAAACCCAGCTTCTCCATCAGCCTCATCATATCGGCGGCCATGGTGCGCTTGGCATAGGGGGTGTGGTCGGGAGTGGACGCCGGACAGGAACTGCTGCCATAGCCGCGCAGGTCGGCGCAGACGACGCTGAACCGGCTGGCCAGAGCGGGGGCGATGTCGCGCCACATCAGATGCGTCTGCGGAAAGCCGTGCAGCAACAGCAATGGCGGCCCGCCGCCGGCACGCAGGCAGAATATGCCGGCATCGCCGGTGTCGATTTCCGCGCCTTGAAAACCTTCGAACATGATCGCCTCCGGCACGCGCAACGGCCGGCAAACGGGTTTGGTTGCAATGCCGCACGGCGAGGCGGCCAACCTTTTTCATCGACAGGCGTTGTCCCTTTGAAGGAAGGTCGCCGCGGGCGACCGTGAAAGAAAGAAGGAGGCAGTGATGAGAATTCTTGCCATCATGCCACTAGGCCTCATGCTGGCGCTGGCAGTGCCGGCCGCGGCCCAGCAGCAGAACGACAGCCAGGCGCCGCAGGCCGACAAATGCAGGGCTCAGACCGAGCAAGGGGCAAAACAGCAGCCTGGACAGCAGGCCGATGACGGCAATTTGACCGCGAAGCTCAACGACTGCGGCGGCGTGCTGAAACCGCCCCCGACGGGCGACCAGGGCATGGCGGCGCCGGCGCCGAACGAAGGCAAGACGCCGGTGATCAAGCCGGGTGAAGTGCCGCCCCAGCCGCCGAAGCAATAACCTCCGCTCGCTGGTATTATCGCGCAAGCTAATGGAACCTCGTTATCTTGGGGGCGTTTCTCTCACGACTTGGAATTCGGAGAGATTATCGTGAGAGATATTGCGACCACAGCCACGTTGCTTGCCTCGATTGCCATTGTGATTGCCTTGATTCTGCTGGCGCCGAAGAGTTTTGGCTTCGAAACTTCACACCCGATCGTACAGGGCGAGCTTCCGCCGGAATAATCGATCGAGTATTGCGGGTGATCAGGACGATTTGCGTGAAGCAGGCGAGGCACGATGTCCCGCCTGCTTCTTTTCATTGAAACCGCTATCGCACCAAGACGCCGGAGTGGCTGCAGAGCGCTGCGAACGCTTCCTGTGCCTCGGCAGCACCTGCATTGTTATCCAAGGCTGCTTCGACCTTCTCGCGCGCCGCCTGGTAGAACGGGCCGCGTTTGGCCTGCGGCCAGTCGATCAGGATTTCGCTGGCATCCTTGAGCGTTGCGACGTCGCGGATCGTGTCCGACCCATGCGGCTTGATCCGCATCGGTGTGGGCAAAATGAGCTCGGACATTGTCCTGTTTTCCATCTACTGGAGGAGTTTTGCTTCGCGCGCGGCGTCGATCATCGCCCGCATCGCTTTTTCCGCTGGCGTCCAGCCATCCAGCGCATCGCGGCAACTGCGCAACGCCGCCCGGTAGCGCCGTCCCTGGCCAGCCGGCCAGTCGCCGAGGCATTCCAGCCCTTCCCAGGCGCTGCGGATGATGCGCTCGCGCTCAGGCGCGAATTTTAGCCTGATGGGGCGGGGAAACATCTTGTCGTTCAATGGTCGTCTCCATGATTGCCAAGTCGCCGGGCGACATGCGTGAGAGGCGATCGGTAACGTCGCCGGCAGGACAGGGTTCCCTTGCCAAGAGATCAAATCTCAGCGTCGATGTCCGACAGCGATCTCGGCGTCGGCGCTTCGGCGTTGTGCTGCGCTGGGCGGTCATGCTCGAACTGTTCGGTGCCGGGCAGAGCGTGCAGCCAGGTCTCGCGCCTGGAGGTCCACAATTCATATTCGGGCACGAGATCGGTCGGCGCGATGTCGAGGCTGCCGATCGCTACCTCGGCCTCGTTGTCGTCGACCCAGGCGACGCGGCCGCCGCATGTCGGGCAAAAGCTCCGTGTGCCATAGGAGCTGACGAGGCCGGTGGTCTCGAAGGCCTCGCGCGGCCAGATGGCAAAGGCCGAATAGACCGAACCGCCGGCCTTGCGGCAATCCTTGCAGTGGCACAGGCCAACGCGCAATGGCGGGCCGTGAACCTCGAACTGCACGCCGCCGCACAGGCAGCTGCCGGTCCTGCGTATGGTGTCGGACATGGCGACCTCCCTCAATGCGTGGCGCTGCCGGCCGGGTGGGACAGATGCTCGTCTGCCGTTTCGTTGGCCAGGATGAGAAACCGGGAAAAAGACATCCTGTTCACCGTACCACCCAGGCCCGGTTGACGCGGCCCGCAGCATCTTCAACGCCGCCCAGGCGAAATGGTTTCGGCTAGCCGCGGGCCGCCATATGGGCGTCGAGCTTCTTGCGCGAGGGGCCGTAGCGCTTGATGATGGTCTGTGCCTCGCTTGGCGGGATGCCGTATTTGCGGGCAAAGGCGGCAACCTCGTAGGGCTCTTCACTCGAGACCTGCTTGCGGTCCTGTTTCGTCTTCGACTTGTCGTCAGCCATCTCAGGCCTCGCTTTCTGTTGTCGGGGACGCGCAGCCTTCGGCGCCCGCGATCAACACGACATAACACAGATTGGCGCCGCCGGTTCCACCAGACGACACGGCCTGGGCTGCGATAGGCCTGTATCAGGCCGAGGGCCGCATGGGGTCGGCGGCGGCAGCGTGGTCGCCGTCACATTCGGAGCATGCCGCGCTGAGGCCGGGGCAGCCGCGCCGGTGCGTGCCGGCGGGGCAGCAATGGCCGTTGGAACTCGTCCAGCGGGGGCATTCGAAGACCTGGCCAGCGCCGCCGCAGCCGCTGCCCTCCAGCGGTGCCGACCGCTCGCCATGAGATGTCGCCCCAAACCTGACGCTCGTGCGCAAATTTCAGCCCACCCAAAATCCCTGCACCGACACACCGGTGCATTAGCCCCGACTAACGATATCACGTCCGTGATTACCAACAAGTTTCAACATCGCTATGCGCCGGAAAGCCGTCCGGGCCGGCGTGTCGTCAGGCCGGCTTCAGCCGCATCGCGGCGAGATACATGAGCGCCGAGGCGGCCTGCCCGCGGTCCCAGCAGGCGGCCTCGACCTTGCGGAGCAGGGCGTCGAGATGCGGAACCAGCATATCCCTGCATTCCTGTTCGTAGGCGGTGCTCGTCGCCGGATGCCGCGGTGCGCCGATGGTCAATGCCTTGGCCACGTCCGATTCCCCCTTGGAGCGAGCAATAATATGCCGTCAGCCGGCAAACCGAAAATCGCTCTTGCCGTACGGTGTGACGCTTCGAAAGCCCTCTGCGATCCTGTCGAGAAAAATTGGCCTGATGTGTCGGACCTGGCGCCGGTCGCGCGTCCTAGGAGCGATCAACCTGCAAAGCTGGAGAACGAGCATGTCGTCGCAAATCACTCAATCACCGTGGCAGACCGCGGCCCTTGTCGTCGCCCGGCTGATCTTCGCCGGCGTCTTCCTGATGGCCGTGACCTTCAAATTCATGGGCATGGACGCCACCGCCGGTTATATCGCCGCCGCCGGCTTTCCGTTTCCGCTGTTCCTGGCCTGGTGCGCGGCGATCCTGGAAGTCGCGCTGGTGCTGTGCTTCCTGACCGGCGCCTTCTTCTCGCAGGCAGCCCTGGTCGCCGCCGCCTATGTGCTGTTCCTCGGCTTCGCCTTTCACGGACCCAGCCACTGGGCCGGCAACCAGGCCGAGTTCGGCTTCTTCGTCGACCATTTTTCGTTCCTGGCCGGACTGCTGTTTGCGGCCGTACATGGACCGGGCAAGGTGCTTTCGCTCAATTCGGGATGGCCGGGCAGGGCTTGAGGCGTGGGCAGCGGGCCACCGCGGACGCCCGCCGGCCCCGCTCACAGCTGGTCGTTGTAGGGTTCCTTTATCTTGCCGACCATGCGGGCCAGCTTCGAAAAAGACGGCATCTCCGCCTCCGGCTGGCACTGGTTGGCGAGTTCCAGCAGCCGGATCGGAAAGTTGACGGCGTCGCGGCTTGACGCGGACATGCCTTCGGACCGCTCCTGGTTGGTCTCGCCGGCCTCGGTCTTGCGCAAGGCCAGGTCGATCTCCTCCGCCGTCAGCACCCCCTTTTGAACCAGGAGGCGGTTGATCGAGGCGACGGCCATCAACAGGCCTTCGAGTTGCAGGTTGGCGACATTCACGGCGATTGCTCCCGTGGCTGGGGTTGAAACGCGCGAGCGGCATTTCCGCTCCAGAAAGGCTGCGGGCGAATGCCTATTCCTGCGTCAGCCGTTCGCCATATTCGCGCCACAGCGCCTTGACCTCCAGGTTGCCGAGGCTGCCGATCGAAACATCCCCACAGCTGATGGCGACGGCGGTGATGTCGTATTGGGGGTAAGCGTTGGCGACGAAACGGATGGCTTCGCCCAGCGAACGCACGCGGATGACTGGATCGGCCTGACCCTGGCCGGTGCTGCGCACGCCGGAAACCGTGGCCGGTGCATGCCGCATCCTGAACACGGATGCCATGGCTGGTCTGTCCATCGTCCTCTCCCACAAGGCCGTGCGACGGGAATCATTCCATGAGCTTCGACGAATGATTTCACACCTGCCGGCTTATGACCAGCCGCCGGCAAAAGCAGGGTTTTACGCGCTTGCCAGTGTCGCTCAGAGTGGGAGTTCCGGCCGGTCTAGGAATTTTTTCTCAGAAAACGGTTGACGGGGTGAGTGCAGCTATGCTACATTTTTACCCATGGTGCTGAGTTGCGCCACCGACCCGCCGCCGAGGCGGGTTTTTTGTTTCTGGGCTAGACAGGTCGGCGGGACAGCGCCCCCCTCTGTTCTGCCGGACATCTCCCCCACGCGGGGGGAGATTGGCAGGTTCAGCGCCCTGCCGGCCTTTGCAACGTTGGTGTTTGGCGAAACCCGGCGTGACAGCCGATCTCCCCACCCGTGGGGGAGATGTCCGGCAGGACAGAGGGGGCGCCAAGGAATGCCATCCTTCGCCCGATGACTCATTTCGCAATCCAAGAGACACCCATGACCCGCTACGCCACGATCATCACCGATGCTGACGGCCAGGAAATCGTCAGCGCCATCGGCGAGTTCGAGGGCGCCGCGCCGCGGCCTCGTCTGGGGCGTGTCGAGCAGGTCACACCCGGCGTAAAGATCGGCATGGTGCGGGACGAGGCCGGCGGGTTCGGGTTCCCGCAGGCCGGTATCGCCGAGCACCTTGTCGGTCTGGTCATGGCGCGTCTCAGGGCGCGGGCCGGTGTGGCAAGGCCTGTCGCGGCGGCGAAGCCTGCCCCGGCGGCTAAGCCTGCCGACGCGGCAAAGTCAAAGCGCGTCCAGGGAGCCAAGAAGCGGGCGAGGAAGAAATCCGCTCGTTCAAAGAAACCGGCCAGCCGGGCCGGATCGATGCCGAAGGCCGGCATTCCCGCTGCCAACGCCGTGGGTGGTGACGTCCATGACTGAAAAGACAGCCGCCAGGCCGACGCGCCGCAAGCCGGCGAGACGCAGGCCCGCCGCCAAACCGGCCGTGACGCAGAAGCCGCGCCGCAAGCGCGCCAAGAAAACACTGGGCGACGATTTCCTGGCCGCCGTGCGTGCCGATTTCCGCACACATGGCGCCGGCGTCATCGCCGAGGTGCGGGCCGACAAGCCGGATCAATATCTGAAGATCGTGCTGTCGGTGCTGCCCAAGGATTTCGATGCCACGATCAACCAACTGGACGGCCTGAGCGATGACGAAATCCGCAGCCGCATCCGCGCCCTCGAGGCAGTCGTCAAACCGTTCCTCGAAGAGCCCGGTGATGTCCGTGAAGACGGAATATCTGGCGCTGATGGCCGAACTGGACAGACGGCGCCGGACCAATCAACTGGCGGCCTATAGACCGTATCGACGCCAGGCCGAGTTTCACGCAGCGGGCGCCCAGCACCGCGAGCGCCTGTTCATGGCCGGCAACCAGCTCGGCAAGACCAGGGCAGGGGGCGCCGAATGGGCCATGCATCTCACCGGCCGCTATCCCCAGTGGTGGCAAGGCAAGGTGTTTGACTCGGCCGTCAGGCTGTGGGCGGCCGGCGTCACCGGCGAAGGCACGCGCGACAATCCGCAGCGCGTGCTGGTCGGCCCGCCGCAGCAGCAGGCGGCCTGGGGCACCGGCATGATCCCGGCCGACGCCATTGTGCAGACCTTCATGGGCCGCGGCGCGCCGGGCGCGCTCGACAGCGTCGTGGTGCGCTGGGGTGGCGGCGGCGACGTGCAGGCCGATGAGTCGGTGCTGTCGTTCAAGAGCTTCGAGAAGGGCCGCGAGAAATGGCAGGGCGAGACTTTACACGGCGTCTGGTTCGACGAGGAACCGCCGCTCGATATCTATTCCGAAGGCTTGACCCGCACCAATGCGACAGGCGGCATCACCATCGTGACGTTCACGCCGCTGCTTGGGATGTCGGATGTGGTGCTGTTGTTTCTGTCGGCGGGAGAGATTGAGGGGATGGCGAAGGGGTGATGCGCCTGACTTGCCTTCTCCCCTTGTGGGAGAAGGTGTCGCCGAAGGCGACGGATGAGGGGTGTTCC